>NZ_JBHXNP010000120.1:0-26184 GCF_042719495.1 Streptomyces sp. NPDC058525 | reverse complement strand
TGGCGGCCGCCAGGAAGGGCGAGCTGGTTCCTCGCCCTCCGAAGAAGATCGAGTAGGAGATCCGTTTCGCCACAGCCGACGCGCAGAAGGGATGGGCGCGACCTCGTCGCGACGATCCGCAACCCCATGACGGAGACCTGGGACTTCCTCACGCGGACGCCACTGTCCACGACGCCGACGAACCATCGGCTCAAGGGTGAGCTCGGCGTCATCGAGCGTGGCGGCGCGACCGATGAGCGGTGGCAGCACAAACCGACTGCGAAGGGCACCGCGCACATCTGGTTCTACGTCCACGAGCGGCACGGTCTTCCTGGAGCAGGTGCACACGAGCCACCCGAACGAGACGAAGTAGGCGGGCTTCGCAGCGTCGCACCGCACATGGTCGGTGAGCGCGCATCCGATGGGGATGATCGCCGTGTGGCTGCCGCGACCGGGGACTTTGACCCATTCGAGGGCGGCGCGGCCTTGGGAAACGGCGACTCGATCTCCCTGATCACTCCGCGGAGGGGAAGTCTCTGCGTGAAGCAGCTTCGTCAGCTTGGAGGGCTCGCGCCGTTACTGACTTCACCCCAACGAGCTGAAGTCAGTAGGGAGCGGCCAGAGCCTGGACACCAACTAGTCGGCCGTCCACCACTGGGTCCAGGGCGCCGAACCGTTCGGGGCGACACCGGGGTACCTGGCGGAGGCACTATCCCGGCGCCTGGGCCGGCGGATCACCCGTGAAGATCTCGGACTTGGTTCCCCGGCCGGGGGTGAAGCTGACAGCATCCGGCTGACGCTGGACTTCGATCCCATCGAGACGCTCACCGCCATCGGGAGGCCGATGTGAACCGCCGCCGATTCCTGGCCGCCTCCGCCTACTCCATGGCCGCAGCGACCCTCCCGCTCCAGGCCGTCCAGGAAGCTGCCGCCCGCACCCGCACGGTCAGCGGCGGCGGAGTCGCCGGCCACGCCGACGTCGCCGCCGTGCGCGACATGGTGAAACTCTTCATGGGCATGGGCATGGGCATGGGCATGGGCATGGGCATGGGCATGGACGAGCGCCACGGCGGACAGCACGGCCGGGCCGCCTTCGTGCGGTACCTCATCACCGACGTTGCCCAGCTGTGCCGGGGCCGGTTCGCCAGCGACGACGTCCGCGCCGAGGCGCTCTCGGTCGCCTCGGCAGTGGCGCACCTGTACGGTTGGAAGGCGTCACGCTTGGCAGGCGTACGACAGCGGCGAGCAGGGCCTCGCCCAGCGCTACTACCTTCAGTCGCTTGCGCTCGCCCGGATGTCCGGGGTGCCCGGGCAGGACGGCTTCGTGATGCGGACCATGTCGCAGCAGGGCATGAAGCTGTACCGGCCCGACACTACCTGCGCTGGTGGCGGCTTCCAGATCGGTGACCTGGAAAGGGACGTGCCACCGGGGGCGGTGATGGGGATCGGGGGCCTCGTCCACCGCGCCGCCGCTGATCCGTGCGACCGTGTCCCTGCCGTGGCGCAGGACGACGTGGTCGTGTTCGTACGCCGCCACGCAGGTTCCCGGTGCTTCGCCGGCCCAGTCCAGCGCCTCCCCGCAGAAGAGGGCGGCCGCGAAGGCGTCGCGTGTGCGCAGCTCGAGCCAGGCCGGAGCGGGGCCGTGGCCCACCCGCCAGTCCTCGAGGACTTCGCCCTGCCAGAGCCCGAAGACCGCTCCGGCGGGGTCGGCCGCCAGCACGGCCCGCCCGGCAGCGAAGGCCAGTGGGCCGACGGCCACGGTCCCACCGCGCTCGCGGATGCGGGCGGCGGCAAGGTCGGCGTCGGCGGCGGCGAAGTACGGCGTCCAGGCGGCGGGCAGGGACCGATCGTCGGCGAACATTCCGAAGCCGGCAACCGGAGTGCCGCCGCGGCCGGGGTAGTCAGTTCAGTGTCTTGGTGAGCCAGTCCAGGGTGGTCTGGGCCACGGTGGGCCATCCGCTATCGATGATCAGGGAGTGCCCGCGGTCGTCGAACCGGTGGTAGTCGGTGACGGCGTTGGAGTGCCGGTACTGCTTGTGGGCGGAGCGGGTCAGCACGTCGGGGATGGTGTGGTCGAGCTTGCCGGAGATCAGCAGGAGCGGGCCGCGTTCCTCGTTGCCGGTGTCGACCTTGGCAGGCGAGTGCCGGGTGACGTTGGCGAAGGCCAGCTCGAACAGGGGGCGGGCGGGGCTGGGCATGGCCCATTGCTCGTAGAGAGCGTTGGACTCCTCGGGTGAGACGGCGTTGGCGAAGCCGTGCCGGAACTGCTCGGCGGTCAGGGACACCGCGCGGTGCTTGTTGCCCGGATTGCTCAGGACGGGGAAGACGGAGCGTGCCTGGGTGGGGCTGAGGGCCTTGACGCCCTTGATCTGTCCCGGGGAGATCGCCACGGCTGCTCTGCCGAGCCCTCCGCCGAGCAGACGCTGCACGGTGAACCCGCCCATGGAATGCCCGACGAGGACCGGCGGCTCGGGCAGCGCCCGGACCACGTCCGCATAGGCGGCGCAAATGGCATCCAAACCGACATCGGCCTGGCTGTCGGGGTTCGCGCGGGCCTCGGCGACCGTGTCCGGCACGCCGGGCCACTCCGGCATGACGGGTTCGTATCCCTCTTCGGCGAAGCGTTCGGCCCACGGCTCCCAGCTCGTCGAGTGCAGCCACAGGCCATGGACGAACACCACTGGTATACGTGAGCCATTCACGGCACACCTCCCCTTCCTCCCATTCATCCTGCGGCCCACGCTTGCCTCTCGCGAGCCGAGAGGCACCGTGTCCGACCCGGTGCTTCGGGCAGCGGCAGCCTCACTGCTGTGCACGTTCGGAGAGCCGGGGATCACGGCGCTGCGCAGCGGCACCGTCTTGACCCGCGCCCGCTTCGCCCAACCTCGCGCCGGCCACCATCGCGCAGGTCAGCCCGCCCGGCTCGGGTGAGGCGCTGCCGAACATCCTCGTCAACCAGCGCTACCGCTTCGAAGACTTACGGCAGCTGGCATCGACCATGTTCCACGAGACACTGCACCAGGACCCCAACGTTGGGCCGAAAGAAGAACCGATCGCCGCTTCTCTGACACGCTCGTGCAGGCACACGTCCCTGCGCTCGCGACCTCTGGAACCGAGCTCACCGCCTGGAACCGAGCTCACCCGCCGCCTCACCACCAAACTCATGGTCCGCATCAACAGCGGCCCCCGGCCCGCGGCTCGGACTGTTCACCACCAACGGCCCCAACATCTACCCCGGCGGCACTCCGCCGCCGAACGCGAACTTCGACGAACACCACCATCGCCTTCATCGACACCAGCCAAGGGCTCGGCTCCCGGCAGGTGCTGCGAACAGCCCGGACTCAGCGACTCGCCATCCCCGACTGAGGAGATACCCGCGATAGGTGTCTCGGAGATGAGGCCTACCAGCCACGTCTCCCAGGCGAGTGCCCCGTCTCATTCGATCTTGTCGCCAGACAGCGGTCTGACCTGCGGATATGCAAAGTCGAGCGAGACGCTGAATCCCGCCCGATCAGGCCGCATTGGCGGTAGAGCTTCACGAGTGCCCGAACTGTGTCGCGCCCGCTGGCAGCGCCTGCCGCACCCGCGGCGGGAAGACCGCCGCGAGGTACCACCCCCCGCGCTTCGTCCGCGTTCCCGCGCTCCGCGAGGAACTGGAGATCCCCGTCCCCGCCGACCGACTTCCCGGCCGCCCGTGAAGGGGGGACCGGCGCTCGCAGTCGTACCCGCGCCGCGCACCGAGCGGCCGACCCGGATCGGGTACGCGCACACCTCGACCGCGCGGCGGGAACTGGCGAGCCAGATCGAAGCCCTCCAGCGGGCCCAGTGCCACAAGGTCTTCCAGGTCCCCCTCGGCACCCGTCCGGGCGTGCCCGGCAGGGCGTCGGCGGCGGGCGGCAGCCAGGATGGACCAAGCTGCTGCCCGTGCACGAGGGAGAGGTATGAGCGAGAGCGACTCTGACCAGGCCGCGCGCCGGCCCCCGGAGCACCACGATCCGCTGTCCGGAACGGCTGACTTGCGGCGGACCGGGGCGAACCCGGATTTCTGGTATCCGGTCGCACTGTCCCGGAGTGTGCGCAGCGGGCGGGTGGCCGCGACCGCCTTCGGCGGGGAGCGGGTCGCGCTCTATCGCGGGGCGAGCGGCGCGGTCCATGCGCTGGAGGACCGGTGCGCCCACCGGCAGGTGCCGCTGAGCATGGGGGCCGTGGAGGGCGAGACACTGCGCTGCTGCTATCACGGCTGGGCCTACCGTGGCGACGGCCGCATCTCGCAGATCCCCTACCTGTCCAAGGGCGATGCCCGGCCGCCACGCGGCGTGCGCGCCTACCCGGTCCGTGAGGCGTACGGTCTGGTGTTCGTCTTCCCGGGCGACCCGGTGAAAGCGGCGGACACTCCGCTGCCCGAGGTACCTGCCTTCGCCTCGCCGCAGTACAAGACCATGACCTTCTCCCGGACCGTGCGCTGCCACTACTCGTTCATGCACGAGAACCTGCTCGACATGAACCACCAGTTCCTCCACCGGGGCGTCGTCGGCAGGCTTCAGCCGCAGCTGCTGGGATACGAAACCGGCCTGCGTTCGGTGGAGGCCCGGTATCTGTTCACCCACACCGGGGGCAAGCGCAGCCGCAGTGCCGGCCTGCTCGCAGCCGAGGGCATCGGCGGCCAGACATCCAGCGACGTCATGACCATCCGCACCGAATACCCCTACCAGACGCTGGACCTGGTCCCGGAGAACGCCGAGCGCCCTTCCTTGTGTCTCTGGGCCTCGTACGTGCCCGAAGACGCGGAGCAGCGCACGTGTCACGCCTACGGCCTGCTCATGATCGAAAGGCCCCGGTTCGCCGGCGCACTTCATCTCGCCTGGCCGCTCATCAGGCGTTTCACCGAGCGTGTGTTCGCGCAGGACCGCATGGCCGTCGAAGCCGAACAGCGAGCATGGGACGAACAGGGCGAGGACCGCAACCATGAGGTCTTCCCTCTGATCCTGGATGTCCGTGAGGTGCTGCGTGCCAACGGCGTCCCTCTCCACCCCCGGGTTGTCGCCGGCCCCAGCACGCCGGCGTGCGACCGGCCGGCATGCGACGGCTTGGCGCCGGAACCCGGGTCGCTCTCCGCTCAGCCGGGAAACTGAGGCCGCCCCGGACTCTCCGGCGGTACCGCCCGGAGGGTGAGCGCGCCGCAACCACGGCGGCCGGCAGCCGGCTGCGAGCTGTCCGGTGGACGGGCGGGGCCAGGCCGTGCCGACCGCCGAGCTCCTGGCATACCTGCCCCGACCGCCGCTCTCACTCCCCTGCATCGAGGTGACCACGAGCCCGCTCGTCCACCGACTACGGCGTACGGCCAGCCAGCTTTGCAGGGGCGCGCCGGGAGGCGGTGAGTTGCATCGCCGTACTTGAGAGCGGCTCTATGCGTCCACGGATGGCTCGGCGGAGGGTCCCGCAGCGGGCGGCTCCGGGGAGGTTGCGTAGTGCGTGCGCAGCTCGTGGACGATTCCGAAGGCGGCGGCGGTGACCGGCACGGCAAGGAGCACGCCGACGATCCCGGCCACGGACGCGCCCGCGGTGAGCGCCACCAGGACCACTGCGGGATGGATCCGCACGGTGCGGCTTTGGACCATCGGCTGGAGGATGTTCCCGTCCAGCAACTGGACCAGGAGCACCACGCCGAGGACCCACAGGGCGATGACGCCTCCGCGGTCGGCGAGTGCGACCAGCACGGATACGGCCCCGGAGATGAAGGCGCCCAGGTAGGGGACGTAGGCGCCGATGAAGACGATCGCGCCGAGACCGAGTGCGCCGGGCACGCGGAGGATCAGCAGGCCGACGGTGATACAGACCGCGTCGATGAGTGCTACCACGGTGGTGCCCCGCATGAATCCTTCTACGCCCCCGAAGGCCCGGCGGGCCATTGCCTCGGTGGTGTCGGCGCTGTCGCGTGGGACGAGCGAGCGCAGGGTGCGGCCGGCGCGGTCGGAGTCGCGCAGGAAGAAGAAGACCAGCAGCATGGCCAGTACTGCCATGCCGAGGACCTGGAGGGCCACGCTGACTCCGGTGACCACGCCCGAGGCTGCCGTTCCGCCGACCCTGCCCAGCACGTTCAGCGCCTCGTCGGTGAGATCCTCCAGTGAGGTGCCGGACGCACCGAACTGACCGGCCAGCTGCCGCACCGCCCTGCGCAGCGAGGCGACGATCTGATTCCAGGTGTCGACCAGCGTGACCGTGGCGGCGTACACGGCGCCGCCGACCACGGCGAGTACGGCGGCGCAGGTCAGCGCAGCGGCAACTGACCGGTTGACCTTCGCCCTTACGAGCGATCGGTGCAGGGGCAGGAGCAGAGCGGTGCCGAGCAGGGCAAGCAGTACGGGAACGACGGCAGGCCGCAGCGCTACGCACACCTGGATCCCGATGTAGACGACCCCGCTGACCAGGAGGATTACGGCGCACGAGACGACAAGCCGGCGAACGGGCTCCGGGAGTGGCTGCACGCGCCCACCGTACGTGCCGGCCTTGCCGTACTGCGCGAACGGCGGCTCGATGTCGCCTGCACCTTGGTCGGCCCTTCCGGCACGCACCGGACGGCGTGGTTTCGATTCGGTAACGGGGTATGGGTGCGGCATTCGGCCAGTGCAAGTCCTGAATAGGTTAGACGCGGCGGGGCGACAGGTACGGAGTGGGATTCTCATGCCGCCAAGTGCCAGGCTTGGACGCGACAGCCATTGCCACCCGTTCACTACCGCTGGAGTCCGCCTTGGTCGAGCAGCCGCCGGCACGTCACAGGCTGCTGTCCCTGCTTCCGTATTCCGTGATGACGATCGTCGTGGTCGTGGACGTCGTCGTCGGGACGAGTGTGGGATTGCTGCCGCTGGTGTCGTTGGGACCTGCCTTCGCCGGGCTCGTCGGCGGCTGGCGGCGTACAGCCCTGATCGGGGCCGTTTCCCTGCTCCTGTGCATCGGGCTCGGCCTGTACAACGGGATCTTCGAGGAACGACGCGGATACACGGCCATGGCATCCGTCGTCGGCGTCACCGCAGCGGGCGTGGCGGCCGCAGTCATGCGCCAGCGCCGGGAAGCCGAACTCGCCAGCGTACGCTCCGTCGCGGAAGTCGCGCAGCGCGTACTGCTCAGGCCCGTCCCGCCCGAAGCGGGCCACCTCCAGCTCGCGGTGTCGTACACCTCGGCAGCCGCAGAAGCCCGTATCGGCGGCGACCTGTACGAGGTCATCACCTCCCACGGCGGGGTGCGGGTAATCGTGGGGGATGTGCAGGGCAAAGGGCTTGAAGCGGTCGAGACCGCGGCGATCGCCCTCGGCGCCTTCCGGGAGGCGGCACGAGACGAACCAGACCTGGCGGGCGTCAGCACACGCCTGGAACGGGCCCTGAGCCAGGAGCTGCAAGGGGAGAAGTTCGTCACGGCCATCCTCGCGGAGTTCAAGGACGGGCACGCCGTCACGCTCCTCAACCACGGCCATCCCCCGCCCATGCTCGTGCACGCAGACGGTGCGGTGACGTTCACCGACCCGCCCAGCTACGCCCTGCCGCTCGGGCTCGGCCTCGATGGCGCCGCCGGTCCTGAGCCTTTCAGGGTCGAATTCGCCCCGGGCGACCAGCTGTTCCTGTACACCGACGGTGTCACCGAGGCCCGGGACCGGTCCGATCGTTTCTATCCGCTCGGCGAGCGGGCACATCTGCTGGACGCACCGGACCCGGAGACGGCGCTGGCGAGCCTTCGCGACGATCTCGCGCGGTACTCGCAAGGATCTGCGCATGACGATGCGGCAATGCTCCTTGTCCGCCACATCCAGTCCCCGACAGCTGTGCCCCGCGGGGAATGAGGAACGACTGCTGGGCAGTGTGCTCACGGCATGGATGACGTCGATCCGGTGACACGCACGGAGACTGCTTTCCGGCTGATTGCAAGATGCCGCGCCCGCCTGGTGGGCGGAACATAGCAAAGAGGGCATCCAATCAGCTGTGTCAGCCGCCGAGAACCGCGAACGACGGCGACGTGGCGGAGCAGTGCCCGCAGAGGGTCTCGCCGATCCCTGTCAGGAGGCCCGATGACGCGACACAGTCGTCGTTCTGCCGTCTACCAGACGGACAATAGTCCACCGGAAAGTCGCCGTGGTGGTCCCGCGCTTTACTCGCTCGTCAGCTTTCTGATGCTGCTGGTGGGGATCTGGCTGTTGGTCGGGGCTTGGGTGATCGGATACCCGTTCAACGAACCCGCGGTCGATGCGCACCTGAACGAGATGATCGTCGGTGTGGTGGTCTTCCTGGTGGCGCTGGCCCGCCTGTTGCGCCGGCGCGGCCCGGTGTCCGATCTGATCATCGCTGTGGCCGGCGCGTGGCTCATCGTCGCTCCCTTCGTGATCGGCTACGGCGGCACTTCCAAAGCGGACGCCGCCCGGATCAACGAAGTGGCGACCGGGATCGTGCTGATCCTGCTGGCCGCAGTCTCGCTCCTTGCGGGACGCACGCGACGAGCCTGAACCTCCGAGGAGGGCGTGGACCATCTCAAAAGAGAGGGCCAGCGTCTGGTATCGAACCGGAGATACCCGACGCCGCCACCATGGCCTGGAACAACGTCGCAGTTACCGCTCGAGAGGTCCCCGGCGGCATCATCGGCTCGGACCTGCAGCTCGGTCAGCGTCACCGGCAGATGGACCGAGAGCCCTGCAGCGGCCGTCGGCCCGTGGGAGGAGCCTGCCCATCGGCTTGCTCGTGTCGCTCTTCAAGCGAGGGTCGGTCTGGCGCTGTGACGTGATATCGCGCGCGGCGGCCATGCCGAGCTGCGGCACGAGGGAACCGGCGGCACCCATGGGGGCCCCGCGCAGCTCCCTCTGGGGGCGTTCGCCGCGGAGCGGTCGGCCCAGAACGGGATCCCGCCCGGGTGATCCTGTTGTCCCTCTGACCGAAAGGGAAGTGGATGTACGCATTGACGGTCCGTCCGCATGCCAGGGATTCGCTGGAAGTCCGCGAGCTTCCCGAGCCGGTCCCCGGGGAGGGACAGCTCTTGGTGGACGGTCTCGCGGTGGGGGTCTGTGGCACGGACAGGGAGATCGCCGGGGGCTCTTACGGTTGGGCGCCGCCAGGCCGTGACCGGTTGGTGCTGGGGCACGAGTCGCTCGGGCGGGTACGTCAGGCACCGTCCGGCAGCGGGTTCGAGGCTGGTGATCTGGTCGTCGGTGTGGTCCGCCGGCCCGATCCGGTGCCCTGCGGTGCATGCGCGCGCGGTGAGTTCGACATGTGCCGCAACGGCCGGTACACCGAGCGGGGAATCAAAGAGCTCGATGGTTACGGCGCTCAGGTGTGGTGTGTGGAGCCGGAGTACGCGGTCGGGCTCGATGCGCGGCTGGAGGGGGTGGGGGTGTTGCTGGAGCCGGCGTCGGTGGTGGTCAAGGCGTGGGAGCAGGTGGATCGGATCGGTGGCAGGTCGTGGTTCGAGCCGGAGCGGGTGCTGGTGACGGGGGCCGGCCCGATCGGAACTTTGGCCGCCATGCTCGGTGTGCAGCGCGGTCTGGAGGTGCATGTGCTGGACCGTGTCACCGAGGGTCCGAAGCCGTCGCTGATCGAGGCTCTCGGCGCCACGTATCACGCGCAGGACCTGGAGGTGGTGATGCGATCGGTTGTCCCGGACGTCGTCATCGAGGCCACCGGGGCGACGGAGGTGGTGTTCGCGGTGATGTCCGGCAACGCGCGGTACGGCATCGTCTGCCTGACCGGCGTGTCGCCGGCGGGCCGGAGGCTGGATGTGGAGGCCGGCAGCATCAACCGGGAGATCGTGCTGGAGAACGACGTCGTGGTGGGATCGGTCAACGCCAACCTGCGGCACTACCGGCTGGCGGCGCAGGCTTTGGAGAGGGCAGACCTCGCGTGGCTGGAGAGCCTCATCACGCGCAGAGTGCCGCTGGACCGCGCCGGCGAGGCGTTCACGGTCCGGGACGACGACATGAAGGTGGTTCTCACGCTCGACTTGTGGGGTGACCCGACGTGAGCGGCGGGTCTTCGCCGCAAAGCCGGCGGCCGGTGCTGGTCGTCGTGATGGGTGTCTCCGGCTCGGGAAAGACGACCACCGGTCGCAGACTCGCCGAGCGTCTGGGGGTGCCGTATGCCGAGGGCGACGACTTCCATCCGCCGCGGAACGTGGCGAAGATGCGGGCCGGCCGCCCCCTGGACGACGCGGACCGCGGCCCGTGGCTCGAGGCGATCGCCGCATGGCTTGCCCAGCACACCGGCCAAGGCGGGGTGGTCACCTGTTCGGCCCTCAAGCGCCGCTACCGTGACCGGCTGGCAGCCGCGTCACCCGGCGTCTTCTTCCTCCACGTGGATGGCTCGGCGGAGCTCATCGCGGGCCGGCTCGCGGCCCGTCGGGACCACTTCATGCCGGTGAGCCTGCTCCAGTCCCAGATCGCCGACCTGGAACCACTGGCTGCCGACGAGCCCGGTGCCGTGATTCCCATCGACGGCAGCCCCGAGCAGACGGCCGCTCTGGCCTTGGCCGCCGTCAGGGAGCGGCCGGCCGTTGCGGACAGGTGAACCCCAGGCCAGCCCATGTCGGAGGCGCCGTGTTACCTGTGCCCGCGAGCGGATCGGCGCTGCGCCGGGCCGTGCCGGCTGGTCAGATTGAAGGCTGTGTTGATCAGCGGGATGTGGGACAGGGCCTGTGGGAAGTTGCCGGTGAGCCGCATGGTGTTCGGATCGTATTCCTCGGACAGCAGTCCGACGTCGTTGCGCAGGTCCAGAAGGCGCTCGAAGAGGGCGCGGCCCCGCTCCACGTCTCCCTGGAGGATGTAGGCGTCGGCGAGCCAGAACGTTGTCGGCAGGAACGCGCCTTCCCCGGGGGGAAGTCCGTCGATGCGCTGTGTCGTGTCGGTCATCGTGTACCGCTGGACGAAGCCGTCCCGCAGCAGTTCCTGTTCCACCGCGCGGACTGTGCCGACTACCCGGTCGTCGTCGGCGGGCAGGAAGCCGACGCTCGGGATCGTCAGCAAGGACGCGTCGAGGGTGTCCGAGCCGTAGTACTGGGTGAACGTGTTGCGCCGGGCGTCGTAGCCGTCCCGGCAGACCTCGTCGAAGATCTCCCGGCGAAGCCGCTTCCACCGGTCGGATGGCCCGTGGAGGCCGAACTCGTCCACCGACTTCACCGCCCGGTCGGCACCCACCCAGGCCATCACCTTGGAGTGCGTGAAGTGCCGCCTGGGCCCCCGCATCTCCCAGATCCCGTTGTCGGGATCGCGCCAGTTCCCCTCGAGGAAGTCCATGAGTTCGCGCTGCAGCCGCCAGGCGTCCGGGCTCGGCGCGATGTCCTCGGAGCGCGCCTGGTACAGGGCGTCCATGAGTTCTCCGTAGACGTCCAACTGGAACTGCTTCGCAGCCTCGTTGCCCGTGCGCACCGGCCGTGATCCCTCGTAGCCGGGCAGCCACCCGAGTTCCAGCTCCGGCAGGCGGCGCGTGCCGTCGATGCCGTACATGATCTGCATCTGCTCGGGCTGCCCGGCCACCGCGCGCAGCAGCCATTCCCGCCAGGCGCTCGCTTCGTCCACGTAGCCCGCGTCCATCAACGCCAGCAGGGCGAACGTCGCGTCCCGGATCCAGCACAGGCGGTAGTCCCAGTTCCGCACACCGCCCAGCTCCTCCGGCAGGGAGGTGGTGGGGGCGGCGACGATGCCGCCGGTGGGGGCGTAGGTGAGGGCCTTGAGCGTGATCAGGGAACGTACTACGGCGTCCCGGTACTCGCCGTCGTACCGGCACTGCCCGACCCAGTCCTGCCACCACTGCTCCGTCTCACGGACGGTGTCGCGGCCAAGCTGCGGCTGTTCGGCGGCCCACTCGCCCGCGGCCCAGGCGAGGTGGAACTCCACCGCCTCACCCGCAGCGACGGCGAAATCCGAGACCGCGTGGCCCTTGTCGCGCAGTTCGAAATCGACACCGGAATCGAGAGTGAGACGGTCAGGTCCCGCCACCACTTCCAGACGCCTGCCGTCCGGCCGCAGCCAGGGGACGATGCTGCCGTAGTCGAAACGCGGCATGAAGGAACCATGGATTCGTACACGACCCCGTACGCCCTCCACACGGCGTACGACATCGGGCCGGTGGTCCCGAACCGGCATCCAGTCGATGACACGGACCTCACCGTCCGCGCCGGAGAAGGTTGTCTCCAGGACCAGACTGTCTCCGCGATACCGCCGCGTGACCGACCACCCCTCACCGCGGGGCGACAGCGACCAGTGACCGTGTTCGGGGCCCCCGAGCAGTGCGGCGAAGCACGCTCCCGAGTCGAACCGCGGCAGACACAGCCAGTCCAGGGAACCGGTTCGGCTCACCAGCCCCGCGGCACAGGTGTCCCCGATCAGGGCGTAGTCCTCCAGCGGTACGGACACGCGAATGCCTCCTCCTACGGGCCGGGCAGCGGGCGCCTGGCTGACGTGCTCCCGACGGTCGAAGGTTCGGTGGCCTCTCGGCAGGCACGCGGGCGGACGCGATTGCTTCCGCCTCGTCGGGGCTGGCGGGCCAGGGCGGTGTGTTGCCGTGTCTTCGAGCTACGGGTTGGGAGATGGGCTCTGGTCGTAGGCGGGGATCTGTGACTGGACGTTGAAGGTGATCGACCCCGCCTTCTCGAACCGCATGGTGAACTTCATGAAGTCGCCGCCTCTGATCACCTCGCGCACATCCCGTAGCACCAGATGGGACTTGCCCGGCTCCAGCTCGACGAGCTTGTTCTCCGGCAGTTCCACGCCGTCGGGCAGCGGCTTGCCGTCGGCGTCGACGATGTCGACCGAGGCCGCGTTCGGCGAGTCGGCGCCCACGAGCCTGTCGGCCTCGCTGCCCTTGTTGTAGAGCCACACGTACGCGGGGACGTCGTCCCCAGGCTGCCACGGCCCGCCCTGCGGTTCGGCAACGTGCGCGTAGCGGATCATGATGTCACCGATCCGCGCGTTTTGACCCGGTGCATTCCACTCGGCCAGGGAGAAGCCGTCGTCATTGCCACATCCGCCCGCGGTCACGGCCAGGGCGAGAGCGGCGGCTGCCAGGCCCCTGCTGCCCCGCAATACCAAATGGCGTGCCATGGTCGTTCCTCTCACTCGCTCCCCAACCCCAATCTCGACCCCCTCCACCCATGCGGCAACCAGTGACAGGACATCAGGGTGACGTCGCCCCTGTGACGGAGGACCGCTGCCGGCCGTGGGAGCGCCGGTACAGAGGTCTTGTCCCTACGGCACGTACGGCCATGGGACAGGCAGGGACAAGGCCGGCCGTTCAGCGCCGTGGGCGGCGCTGCCGGATCCGGCGGGATGCCGCTTCGTGCAGCACCTTGCCCACATGTGCTCCGCCGTAGACGACGAACCCGACACCGACGAGCCAGGACTGGATGATCAGCACGGTTCCCACGGCGCCGTACGTGACCGCTTGGGCCTCGATCAAGGGGGAGAACACGAGTGAGGAGAAGGCTCGCAGGCCCAGTAGGCCGAGCGTGGTGACGGCCGCACCGGACAGCAGAGCCTTCCCTCTGAACCCTGCGGCCGAGGAGAAGCTTCTGAGAGGCCCATAGAGCCAAGAGGGTGAACAAGACGACCCCCGCTGCCCCCAGGGGCGTCGAGGTGAATTCCTGCCGGTGCAGTGGCGTGTTGGTGTAGACAAGCAGGATGCCGACCAGGAGGCCGAGCCAGAGGACCTGGCGAACCAGAAGAAGGCACCATGGTGTGTTCCTGCGTAGCCCGGCCGTTGGGTGGCTCGACGCCCGTTCCCCGGCTCCGAGCAGAATCCGAAGCTCTCCCCGCCTGCCGACTCATTGCCCGGGAGATCATTCCGGCGAAAGACGCCACCCCATGATCCTGCCGCGTAGCGCATGCGCCAGTACTCGGCCGCGCAGCCTGGAGATCAGAATCCGCCTGCATGAGGTGGATGGCTGCGGGTAGAAGTGTGACGTGCCACAGTCCACCGCATCGGGGCAGGGAAACTGAGGTACGCCTGCTGTGGCACACCAAGCCTGCGCATGGAAGCACCGGGCACGCGGGCAGGCTTCCCCAGAATGATGCTGGGAGGTAGCCGCGAAGATGCCAGCGGCCATCACGGCACTGTCCGTGGCACGGGTCCGTGGCCGGATTCCTGAGGCAAATGTCAGGGCTGATCGTGCACGACTCCGGACTCTCCCCCGACGAGCGGGCACTGCTCGCCGTCATCGAGCAGCACCTGTCTCGGGATGTGCTGCTGGATCGCGGGCCGCGCACCATAAGCCGCAGCGGCCGACCCTGGTCCGGCGGTGGAATCCGGCGCACCGCCCTGCTCCTGTATGCCCTGACGGCGGCCGCCGTGACCACTTCGCCAGATAGTCGAGCGCCCACACACATCGGCCTCGAAGAGCCCCGGCCTCCGGGTGGTGTCATGGCGCCACGACAGGTATTCAAGGGCTGGTACCGAGGCGAAATCCGGAGGTGAGGCAGCAGATGGCGATCCGTGTCTGTACCGTCGGGCATTCGACCCGCGACTTCGATGAGGTGGTGGAGATGTTGCGGCACAACGATGTCTCCTGCCTGGTCGACGTTCGCTCGTTTCCGTCGTCGAGGAAGTTCCCGCAGTGGAACCAGTCGGCGATAATCGACGCGGTGCCGGCCGACATCGAATACCGATGGATCCCGAAACTGGGCGGTCGGCGGCATACCCCGCAAGGGGTACCCAGCGTTAACGGGGCATGGCGGGTCAAAGCCTTCCGTGACTACGCCGACTACATGGCCGGCGACGAGTTCGCGCAAGGGCTGGAAGAGCTGCTTGGCCTGGCCGAGCAGGAGCGGCCGGCGATCATGTGCAGCGAGGCCGTTCCGTGGCGCTGCCATCGCCGGCTGATCACCGATGCGTTGATCGTCGCGGGCGTGGAAGTGGCGCACATCATGTCGCCCACAGCAACCCACCTGGCGGTCCTGAACGAGAACGCGCAGGTACACCACGGGCACGTGACCTACCCGCCGGTCGGGGAGGATTCCTGAGAGACCGTCGTGCCCCGGAATCTGGTGAGAGCGAATCCGGGATCCAGGGTGTCAACGGCCGTCCGGCGGCCAATTTTTGATCTTGCTCCGCGAAAGTGTCATTCGCGAGAATGCCGCCGGGGGGCGTGCAGGCGCACCATCGCCCTGTCGGCGTCTTGTCCAGCTGTGGATCGCCTGATGGCCGGGGCGTCGAACGGCGGGCAGAGGAGTGGCTCTCCCGCGGTTCGGTTTCGGGTTCGCGGCAATCTGGCAGATTGCCCGTACTCGTAGGCCAACCGGAAGGAATCGCTGTGAGCGAGTTCGACATCTGGGGATACAACCCGGACTCGGGATACCAGCAGGGCATCGACATCGTCGGCTACAAGGTGGAGGCCACCGACGGCAGCATCGGAAAGATCAGCAAGCACTCCGAGGATGTCGGCGCCTCCTACCTTGTCGTCGACACCGGGGTGTGGATCTTCGGCAAGCACGTCCTGCTGCCCGCCGGGACCATCAGGATGATCGACACGATGCAGGAGACGATCTACGTCGACCGGACGAAGGACCAGATCAAGGACGCCCCGGAGTTCGACGAGATGAAGCACACCGGCAATCCCAGCTACCTGGACCAGTTCGGCCGGTACTACGGCCAGCCGCACATGTAGCAGTGTGAGCCCGCGCCGCCGCACCCGCAGCCGAAACTCCGGCGGTCGGCGCCTTGCTGGTCAGTCTGCAAGCAGGGGCCTTGGGGACTGGCCGGCACGCGGGGCAACAGCCTTGCCTGTGGGTTTCAGGCGGGGGAGGCGTGCTCGCCTGGGGCATGGGATCTGCGGCGTGCTGCTCGTTGGGCCTGCGGGGGGTCAGGATGATAGCGGGTACGCGGCGGATTTCAGACAGCGGGCGAGGTGGGCGGTGTTGGCCGCAAGGGTCTTCGTGGTGCCGGCGGTCTTCTCCGGGGTCTCGCCGAGGTCCTGGTAGTCGGTGCCCTGCATGGCTTCGCCGACCCAGTAGGTGACGGCGTTCGGTGCGAGGGAGAACCCGACGTCGTTGAGGCCCTGGAACAGGTCGGCGCTGACCTTGTGGGCCCCGTCCTCGTTGCCGACCACACAAACCGCGGCGACCTTGCCGTAGGTGAGCATGCGGCCCTCGTCGTCGGTTTCGGAGAGCTCCGCGTCCAGGCGCTCCAGCACCCGCTGGGCGATGCTGGAGGGATGCCCGAGCCAGATCGGCGTCGACAGGACCAGGATGTCCGCGCCGAGGATCTCGGCCCGGATCTGCGGCCAGGCGTCACCGCCGCCCATGTCCGTCTTCACGCCGGGCTTCACCTCGTGGTCGGCTACCCGGACGGTGTTGCCCGTGACGCCGTGCTCGGCGAGGGCGGCCATGGTCTGTTCGGCCAGCAGCTGGGAGCTCGACCGTGTGGGGGAGGGCGAGAGCGTGCAGGCCAGCGCGACGGCGCGCAGCGGGGGCGTTTCCGTGATGTTCATGGCCTCCGGCTACCCGGGGATCGGGTCTGTGTCCCGCGAATCAGCGATTTTAGACCGGACGGGGACCGCGTCCTCGGCATGTGGACCCTCCGCGAAGACGCCTCAGGAACACTCCCGTCAATTCCGGCAGGCCCGCAGGCGGACCTGGCCCGGGCATCAACGGCGACAGCCACCAGGACCGTCCCGGATTCGGAAGCCAGCGGCGCGTACGGCGCTCTGTTGGCCACTGGGCCTGGGCGCAGGGTGGCCTGCCCGAGGAAGTCCGCCCGCCGCTGCGAAGTTGGATCAGTGGCCGGGAGCGTTCTTGAGCCGCTGCTTGATCATGGTCGAGCGGCCCTCGATGTTCGCTGCTGGGCCTCCTTTCGTCGGGCACGACAAGCTGCCGCCGTCAGCGTGTCCCGACTCAGTGGCTGTCAGGGGCGGGCAGGGCTGACGACGGTGAAGAGGGCCCCTTCGGGGTCACACAGGGTGGCGTGCTCTCTCGCTGTGCGACCAGGTTCGAGGAGCCGGCCCCCGTGGCGGACGGCGGCGCGGGCGGTAGCGGCGACGTCGGCGACGGCGAAGTACACGTGCCACTTCGGACGGATCATGGGGTCCTGCGCCGTTGCGATGGCGCCGGAACTAATTCGGGCGACGACGTGCCCGTCATGGCGAACCACGACCTCCTCCCGCTCGTACGCTACCTGGCAGGCCCCGGGCTCCTCGCCCGCCCACTCCAGGACCTGGCCGTAGAAGATCGCGGCGTCCAGCGCGTCACGGGTGTGTAGCCGCAGCCAGACAGGTGACCTCTTGCGCCAGGCCGGCCACTCGGCAATGAGCTCTCCCTCCCAGATGCCGAAGGCGGCGCCGTCCCGGTCCGCGGCCAGTGCTCCGCGGCCTACCGGGAAGGCGAGAGGGCCGACCGCGACGGTCGCGCCCCGCTCCAGGATCCGTGCCGAGGCCGCGTCCGCGTTGCCGACGGCGAAATGGGCCGTCCAGGCCGGCTCCATGCGGAGATCCGCAGCCATCACTCCGATGCCGGCGACCGGGCCACTGGCCGATACCGCGGTAATGAAACCGTCTCCCAGTCTGGCCCGGCGATAACGCCACCCGAGGACCTGCCCGTAAAAGGCCTGCGCGGCCGGCAGGTCGCGGACCATGAGGCTGATCCAGCACGGCGCACCGACGATGTCGCCGCTGGACGTCGTGCCCGCTGTGGGAGCCACTGCCTTCTCCTCGTCCATCGTCCCCAGTATCGCGCCGTCATGCTCCCGCAGCGGGCCGACGCTCGGCCGGTCGGAGGGGAGCCACGGCTTCAGCGCTGCTCCCGGCTATCGCGAGATCCGCAGGCGCCCGCCACATCCGCTGGGCAAGCTGTGCGGTGCAGCCGCGGTCGGCAGCCGAACTGCTGATCACTGCGGGCCCGCCTGGCCGGGAGACGGTCTCCTGCCCATCGCCGGGCGTCTGGCGGCGTCGGTTGAACCGATTTCGCCCGACGCAGAGAACGCCGGCCGGCGCCGGGGGACGTCCCGTCCTGTCCGTGTGTCCTACCTACCCGCTGGTGCGGCCCGGGCCTGTTCGGGTCTGTGTGGTGCGCGCCTGCCTGCCTGCTTGCCGGGGGTGCGCCATGCTCGATGACGACTACGGCCCCGAGGCGTCCGTCTGCGTCCGCCTCGCCGGGACGCCGTTCGTGATGGAGAGGAGGCGGTGTGCTGCTGAAGAGGCGAAGGGCACGGATGGCGCGAGGGCTCAGCCGCACCGCGCGGCAGGGTGTTCTCGCCGCCGACGCCCGCCTTCCGCTGCTGGATCAGGTCCGATCGGGGTTACGCAAGGCCTTCCCGGACCACTGGTCATTCCTGCTGGGTGAAATCGCCCTGTACAGCCTGCTGGTGCTCCTGCTCACCGGCACCTGGCTGGCACTCTTCTTCGACCCGTCGCTCGAACACGTCACCTACACCGGTCCCTACGCCCCGCTGCGGGGGGTGTCCGTGTCGCAGGCCTACGCCTCGACGCTGCGGATCACCTTCGAGGTACGGGGCGGTCTGCTGATCCGCCAGATCCACCACTGGGCAGCCCTCCTGTTCGTCTTCGCCATCGCCACCCATCTGCTGCGCGTCTACTTCACCGGCGCCTTCCGCCGGCCCCGGGAGTTGAACTGGGCGGTCGGGGTGACGATGTTCCTCCTCGCGCTCGTCGAGGGCTTCGCCGGCTACTCGCTGCCGGACGACCTGCTCTCCGGCACCGGGCTGCGCACCGCCCAGGGAATCATGCTGTCCGTCCCGGTGGCCGGTACGTACCTGTCGTTCTTCGTCTTCGGCGGCGAGTACCCCGGCGTGGACATCGTCTCGCGCCTGTATCCGGTCCACATCCTGCTGGTGCCCGGCCTCCTGGTGGGGCTGCTGTCCCTGCACCTGCTGCTGGTGGTGCACCTCAAGCACACCCAGTGGGCCACCCCCGGCCGCACCGGCCGCAACGCGGTGGGCCAGCCCTTCTTCCCCCTGTACGCGGCGAAGTCAGCGGGCCTGTTCTTCATGGTGGGCGGAGTGCTGGCGGCACTGGGCGCAGTGGCGCAGATCAACCCCGTCTGGGCCTACGGTCCCTATCGGGCGGACGTCGTCTCGACCGGCGCCCAACCCGACTGGTACGTGGGGTTCCTGGAGGGCGCGCTGCGTCTGTTGCCGGGTGTCGAGACCCGCCTGTGGGGCCACACGGTGCCGTGGAATCCGCTCCTCGCCGGGATCGTGCTGCCGGGGCTGCTCTTCCTCGGTCTGTACGCCTACCCGTTCTTCGAGCGCTGGATCAGCGGCGAGCGGGGGGAACGGCATCTGTGCGACCGGCCGCGGAACCGGCCCGCCCGGACGGCGCTGGGTGTGGCCGTGCTCAGCGGGTATGGGGTGCTGCTGCTGGCAGGGGCCCAGGACTGGATCGCGTTCATCACCGAGGTGCCTCTCGCGGGGGTCACCTGGACGCTGCGCTGCGCCTTCCTGGTGCTCCCGCCGGCCGCGTTCTGGCTCACCCGCCGCCTCTGCCTGGCCCTTCAGGCCCGCGACAGCCACCTGCTGCTGCACGGGGCCGAAACCGGAGAGGTACGGCAGTCCGTCGAAGGCGGCTTCCACCCAGCCCGCGTACCCCTGCCCCCGGCGGAGCGGTACGTGCGGACGGTTTACGAGGTTCCCGTGCCGCTCCCCGAACCGGCGGATGCCACGGGGCGCGGCGTGGCTCGGCGGACGGCCCGGCTGCGCGGCGCTCTGAGCCGCTGGTACTACGGCGACACGATGCGGCCGCCGGTCACACCCGCCGCGCGCCACACCGTGGAGGCCGTACTCGCCGGCCCGGACAACCCCGTCCCGCCCTCCGGCTCACCGTGACAGGATGCGCGCAGCGCTCCGTCGACTACTGTCAGCGGGTGCGTTCCTGGCCGTAAAAGACGAACCCGAACACGCCGGGTACCAGCACTCCGAAGCCGATCAGGGTGATCCACAGCCCCTGCACCAGCCCGAGACCCACCAGCGCCGTCCCCGTAGCTGCGATGACCGGCGCGTAGCTGCGTGCGGGGAAGAAGAACCGCCGGCCGCCGGCGGTGGAGACTTCGACTTCTTCCTCGTCTTCCGGCCGCGGGCCGCCCCGGAGGGACTGCCGCCACAGGTAGCCGGCGACGAGCGAGGACATCAGCAGCGACACCAGCAGGGCGGCGATGCCCGCCGGATCGGAAGCGAAGACCGCGTACACCCCGCCCGTCAACGCGAAGAACACGGCGACGCCGGTGAAGAGCCATGCTTCCGCTCTCATCGGCCGGGCACCTCCGGGTGATTCAGGTCGAAGGCCGGGGAGTCGGAGCGGATCCTGGGCAACGCGTGGAAGTTGTGCCGCGGCGGTGGGCAGCTCGTCGCCCACTCCAGGGACCGCCCCCATCCCCAGGGGTCGTCCACCTCTACCCTGCGACCCTGCCGGGATGTGCACCACACGTTGTACAGGAAGGGCAGCGTGGACAGGCCGAGGAGGAAGGAGCCGATGCTGGAGACGGTGTTGAGCAGGGTGAAGCCGTCCTGGGCGAGGTAGTCGGCGTACCGGCGCGGCATCCCCTGCTCGCCGAGCCAGTGCTGGACGAGGAAGGTGAGCTGGAAACCGGTGAACAAGGTCCAGAAGTGGATCTTTCCCAGGCGCTCGTCGAGCAGTCTCCCGGTGAACTTCGGCCACCAGAAGTAGAAGCCTGCGAACGTGGCGAAAACGATTGTGCCGAAGAGCACGTAGTGCAGGTGGGCCACGACGAAGTAGCTGTCGGTGAGGTGGAAGTCCATCGGCGGAGAGGCGACCAGGACGCCGGTGAGCCCGCCGAGCAGGAAGGTGACGAGGAACCCGATCGACCACAGCATGGGTGTCTCGAAGGACAGCGACCCGTTCCACATCGTCCCGATCCAGTTGAAGAACTTCACCCCGGTGGGCACCGCGATCAGGAAGGACAGCAGCGAGAAGAACGGAAGCAGCACGGCGCCGGTGGCGAACATGTGGTGCGCCCACACGGTGGCGGAAAGCCCGGTGATGGCCATGGTCGCCCCCACCAGAGCGACGTATCCGAAGATCGGCTTGCGGCTGAAGACGGGCAGGATCTCGCTGACGATCCCGAAGAACGGCAACGCGACGATGTACACCTCGGGATGGCCGAAGAACCAGAACAGGTGCTGCCACAAGAGCGCCCCGCCGTTGGCGGCATCGAAGGCATGCGCGCCGAGCTTGCGATCCGCCTCCAGCGCGAGCAGCGCGGCGGTCAGGACCGGGAAGGCGAGCAGCGCCAGGATGGAGGTGAACAGTACGTTCCAGGTGAAGATCGGCATCCTAAAGAGCGTCATGCCCGGCGCGCGCAGGCAGACGATCGTGGTGATGAAGTTGACGGAACCCAGGATCGTGCTCAGCCCCGACACCACCAGTCCCATCACCCACAGGTCCGCGCCGATGCCGGGCGAGAAGACGGCACTGTTGAGCGGTGCGTAGGCGAACCATCCGAAGGCCGCGGAGCCGTTGGCCGTCAGGAATCCGCTCACCACCATCAGCCCCCCGAAGAGGTACACCCAGTAGGTGAAGGCATTCAGGCGGGGGAAGGCGACGTCGGGCGCACCGATCTGCAGCGGCATCACCGCGTTGGCGAACCCCGTGAACGTCGGGGTCGCGAACAGCAGCATCATGATGGTGCCGTGCACCGTGAACAGCTGGTTGTACTGCTCCGAGGAGACGATCTGCATCCCCGGCCTGGCCAACTCGGCGCGCATCACCAGAGCCAGCACGCCGGCGAACAGGAAGAAGCAGAACGCGGTGACCAGGTACATGTACCCGATCACCTTGTGATCGGTCGTCGACAACAGACGCAGCACCGTGCTGCCCGAAGCCACGCGCCGCCGGGTCACATCACCGGGACGGACCGCCGTGCCCAGCTGTTCGCCGGCCGGCACCATGCAGCCTCCCGCGGAGAATTCGGACAAGGGCCCTCGCGCCAGCCAAGCACCTCCCTCAGGCATCCTGAACCCTGACACCGGCGCGCCACGTCACGATGGACACCAATGGCGCACCCGGCAGCGCGGGGCGTGGGCGCTTGCCGCTCGCGAGTCGCCATGGTGCCACCGGCCCGTGACGTCAGACACCGGTGAATCGGTACCGGCACCGGGACCGGCATCGGCCGAAGTGACGCGCCGCGTCCGACGAGCAATCGGGCATGCGTCGACCTGAGTTCCTTGCCGGTGAACGCCCACTGGGCCGGTGTTCGCCGGAGCCTGCCACATGGCCGGCGTCCGCCACTCGCGGAGTCCGACAGCGCAACGTGTCGCCGCCGGGCCGGCGGCGGTGGGCGGCTCGTCGGGTGGGCTGATGACTTCGACACGTCGGACGCAGCGCCGCTCGGCGGCGACGAGGTCGCGTTCGCGTACGGTGACGGCGAGGACAAGGGTGGGCGCGAGCCTGTCTCGGCGCCAGGCCGCCCGCCCCGCCACGGGCAGATCACTCCGCGGGGACACCGACAGAGCTGCGGCTCACCGGGCAGAGTTCCACACTCTCCGTGTGATGCCGCGGTTCTTCAGCGTCCCGGTCCGCTGCGGACCCTGGTCCAAGCGCACAGGACACGGTGTGTCCTTGCGCTGGTGGTCGGTGCTCTCGGCGTGGTGTTCGGAGACATCGGGACCAGTCCGATTTACGCCCTGCAGACCGTGTTCAATCCGACCGATCCGCATCCTGTCCCGGTCACCACGGAGAACGTGTACGGGGTGGTCTCGCTCGACTTCTGGTCTGTGGTGATCATTGTCATGGCGGCGAGACAACCGCCGCGACGGAGGCCGGGGCGAGGGAGAGGTGACCGTCTACTCGGGCGGCGCGGTTGCCGCGTCTCCCGGTTGGCAGGCGGATTCCCGGATGTCGGTGATGGTGAACAGGGCGCGCGAGCCCGAGGCGGTGAGGAGGAGATCTCGGCCGGGCTGTGCTGCTCCAGGTGTGCATCGCGCGGACGTGACAGACCTCTGCCGGTCTCGGGTAGGCCCCGCACGGACCCGGCAGGGCGTCCCCTCCACCTCTGCGCTGCCCCTCGAGGCCGCGCACACCTGAAGACTCCACACAATGTCTGCTTTCTCCCGTACCTCCCCTCGGCGGCGCGCCGTCGCCGCGGCCTCCGTCACCGCCGCTCTTGTGCCGGCGCTTGCAGCCTGCGGCTCCTCTGAGGATTCATGCATGCCGGGCATGGACCAGGGCGACATGGCCAAGGATGACGGCCTGGCCGACGCCAAGCACGGCTACCGCCTCGTGTCCGACATCAAGGAGCTTCCTGCGGGCAAGCCCGCCGGCCACGCGTTCACGATCACCGGCCCGGACGGCAATCCGGCCACCGGCCTCGGCCTCGACCAGACCAAGCGGATGCACTTCTACGCGATGCGCTCCGACCTGATCGGCTTCCAGCACCTGCACCCCACCGGCAAACCCGTCACCGACCTCCAGCCCTACCTGGACACCTACGCCCACCTGACCGCCTTCCACGAAGGCGACCAGGCCGTCGCCCACCTCCACCCGGAGAACAAGGTCACCACAGCCGGTGGCGGCCTTGACCTCTCCATCCACGCCCAGCTCGACAAGCCCGGCAACTGTCGCCTGTTCCTCCAGTTCCAGACCGACGGCAAGCTCCACACCGCAGCCCTGACTCTCCGCGCCAGCTGAGCCACCTTGCCTGCGCCGCCAGGCCGTCCTTGGCGGTGCAGCAGATCACGAGCGCGCCCCCGCACCGGCGAAGCAGCATTCCGGCGGGCGGGAGGAGGCCCGCGGGCACGGTGCGATGGACCGGGCAGAACGCAGATGACCACTCAGGAATGTGTGACCGGTGTCCGTGATTGGTGCTGCGATTGATCAAGACCCTCGACGTGGACCTCCAGCAGATGGTCGCCCAATAGGCCGGCGCCGCCCCATGCCCGGCGGCGCCGACCTCGTCGGCCAGCGTGGGCCGCTACGTGGTTCAGGGGGCCGGGTTCCGCGCCATCGCGCCGGAACACCGGATTCTCCTCCCGAGTCGTTCGCGATGGTGACCGAGGCCGGCCCCACCGTCCAGTACGCGCTAATGTGACGGACCGTCGTCCGGCACGTGGGATCAGTCGCCCGCTGTCGATCGCGGTACACCTCGTGCCAGGAGCTTCCGCTGTGTGCGGCGCCCTTGGGCGACGACCAGGGGCACGGCTGCCAGGCCGAGCTTCGGTACGAGGTCGGCGAGCCTGGCCACGAGGCCGCGATGGCCGGGGACGGCCGTGACCAGGCGGGGTTCGTCGAGTACCTTGCGGACGGCCTCGACGACCTCCTCGGGCTGGAGCAGCTTGCCGGAGAACGACAGGGCGGAGGCGGGGTCGTCGAGTTTGTCGTGCAGCATCGGGGTTCAGATGCCGTCCGGGCAGATGCACGAGATGTCGGTGTCCTGGACGCCGGCCGCCCTGAGGTCCGCCATCGTGCTGAGGCTGAAGCCGATCGCCGCGTGCTTGGACGCGGCGTAGACCGCCTCCCCGGCCACGGCGGTCAGGCCGGCGAGGGACACGATGTTGACCACATGGCCGCCGCTGCCGCGCATCGCGCCGATCGCGATGACGGTGCCGTTCATCGTGCCGAGGGCGTTGACCTCGATCATTAGCCAGCGGGCCGCTTCGTCCTGCTCGCAGGCCGGGCTGGTTATCAGGACACCGGCGTTGTTCACCCACACGTCGAGGCGGCCGGCCCGGGCGACGATCGTGTCGCGGGCCGCTTCGACCTGGGCCTGGTCGCGGACGTCGACCGCCATGGCGGTCGCGCTGCCGCCGAGATCGTCGGCAGCTGCGTTGGCGGAGGCCGGGTCTATGTCGGTGACGAGGACGTGGTGGCCGCGTGCGGCGAGGAGCCGGGCGATCTGCCCGCCGAGGCCCCGGCCGGCCCCTGTGACGACGGCGCCTGCGGGGAATGGGTCATCGCAGTCCTGCCTTGATGTCGACGTAGGCGATTCCGCCGTGGACGTAGGTGGGGACGACAGGCCAGAACCGCTTCCACGGAGCGAGCTCGGTCGAGGGCAGGATCTGGAGCCAGCGAGGGTCTCGCTTGCAGGGGTCGGCCAGGATCTTCTCCTTCACCATGGAGTCGTACTGGTCGAGCGAGTCCTCCAGGGTGTTGGCGTTCGGGCAGATCTCCCTGCCGAACCTCTGGTGGTACTTGCGCACGCCGGGGATCTTTGACAGCTCCGGCTGCCAGTTGTCCAGGGAGATGCCGTTCTCCGAGGAGACCTAGACGCCGTCCGGGGTGTTGATCACCAGCGAGTGGTTGCCGTCGGTGTGGCCGGGCGTCCACAACAGAGCGATGCCGGGGCCGAGTTCGATGTCGCCGTCGAACGTCACGAACTTCGCCGGGTCCACGCCGCCGAGCCCGCCGTCGACGTACCACGCCCACTGCATCGGGTGCAGCGACTGGAGCGTGGCGAGCTCGCGGCTGTGCACGAGCATCCGCGCGTCGCCGAACAGCGGTCGGCGCGGTTCGCTCTCGCCGTCGATCGTCTCGGTGGAGCCGAGGATCATCCTCGGGTCCTGGACGTGAAGATGGTCGAAGGTGCAGAAATCGATGTCGTCGGCGGTCAGACCGAGCTTCGCGAGGACGTCCCCGGGTTCGTTGTAGTACTTGAGGACGACCTTCTCGGCCAGCCGGCTCGCCGGGGACCCGGTTCATGAGCTTTTGCAGGTTCCGGTAGAAGGGAGCTTCCCCGGAGCCGTCGGGAACCGTGGGCTCGAACACCAGGGTGCGAGGAGTGCCGTCCCAGTCGTCGTAACTGGACGACGATCATGCGGTTGATCATGGAGATGAGCGGCAGCGTGGGCACGGACACGGCGTTGTGGAAGGCGTAGTCGACCGGGTAAGGCGCCGCCGCGATGTCCACCGACTTCACGGCACGGACCTGGCCCTGCGCCTTGAAGCGCTCCTTGTACGCCGTGGCGGCCCGACGGACCGCCACGAGCCGCTCACCGCGAGGCCAGACGTCGTGCACGCCGTCGATTTCGAGGATCCGGCGGGCCCCGATCGTGGCCAGGTCCGGACCGGATTGCTTGGGCGTAGCCCATGGGTCCTCCGTAAGTTGTTTGGTGGCCCGGGAGGGCCGGGTGTGGCTTATGGGTTCTTGCCTTCAGTGGCTTCTCAGGAGTGGCCGCCCGGCTCTCCGGGGCGACCTGGCTGCTGATTGAGATGTGCGCGCTGTGTGCGGTCGCTGATTACGGAGATGACAGCGGGGTGTTCCTCGGGCCGACGGCAGTTGGTGCGGAA
>NZ_JBHXNP010000119.1:0-26483 GCF_042719495.1 Streptomyces sp. NPDC058525 | reverse complement strand
GGCACCTCGCCGCGTTGTCGGACCACGCAAGTACGTCCAGTACAAGCCGCGGCCCTCCGCCTTGCGATGCACCGCACCGGACGCCGCGACCCGGCGAACCTTCCCGGCCACAGCACTAGCCGATCCGCCCCGCGCCGAGGGCCGCGGGAAGCCCGTACCGCCCCGGCCGCGCCGTGATGCGGCACACTGGAGGTTTGGCCACCCGCGCCCGGGTGGACCCCCCATGTCGGAAAGGGACGTGCGTGAACGGGCCTCTCATCGTCCAGAGCGACAAGACACTCCTCCTCGAGGTCGACCACGAGCTCGCCGGAGCCGCGCGGCGCGCCATCGCCCCCTTCGCCGAGCTGGAGCGTGCTCCCGAGCACATCCACACCTACCGGATCACCCCCCTCGGCCTGTGGAACGCCCGGGCCGCCGGGCACGACGCCGAGCAGGTCGTCGATGCCCTCGTCGAGTTCTCGCGGTACCCGGTCCCGCACGCGCTGCTCGTCGACGTCGCCGAGACGATGGCCCGCTACGGCCGGCTCACCCTCTCCAAGCACCCCGTGCACGGGCTGGTCCTGACCAGCACCGACCGGCCCGTGCTGGAGGAGATCCTGCGGTCCAAGCGGATCACCCCGCTCGTCGGGGCGCGGCTCGACGCCGACACCGTGGCCGTGCACCCCTCGGAGCGCGGGCAGATCAAGCAGACGCTGCTCAAGCTGGGCTGGCCGGCCGAGGACCTCGCCGGGTACGTCGACGGCGAGGCGCACCAGATCGACCTGGCGGAGGACGGCTGGGCGCTGCGCCCGTACCAGCAGCAGGCCGTGGAGGGGTTCTGGCACGGCGGTTCCGGTGTGGTCGTGCTGCCTTGTGGTGCGGGCAAGACGCTGGTCGGCGCCGGGGCAATGGCGAAGGCCAAGGCGACGACGCTGATCCTGGTCACGAACACCGTCTCGGCCCGCCAGTGGAAGCACGAGCTGGTCAAGCGGACCTCGCTGACGGAGGAGGAGATCGGCGAGTACTCCGGGACCCGCAAGGAGATCCGGCCCGTCACGATCGCCACCTACCAGGTGCTGACGACCAAGCGGAAGGGCGTCTACCCGCACCTGGAGCTGTTCGACTCCCGGGACTGGGGCCTGATCGTCTACGACGAGGTGCACCTGCTGCCCGCGCCTGTGTTCAAGTTCACCGCCGACCTCCAGGCCCGCCGGCGCCTCGGTCTGACGGCCACGCTCGTCCGGGAGGACGGCCGCGAATCGGACGTCTTCTCGCTCATCGGGCCGAAGCGGTTCGACGCGCCGTGGAAGGAGATCGAGGCGCAGGGCTACATCGCGCCCGCCGACTGCGTCGAGGTCCGGGTGAACCTGACGGAGTCGGAGCGCCTGGCCTACGCGACCGCCGAGACGGAGGAGAAGTACCGCTTCTGCGCGACGACGGCCACCAAGCGGAAGGTGACCGAGGCGCTGGTGCGCAAGCACCAGGGTGAGCAGACGCTGGTCATCGGCCAGTACATCGACCAGCTCGACGAGCTGGGCGAGCACCTGGACGCGCCGGTCATCAAGGGCGAGACCTCCAACGCGCAGCGCGAGAAGCTCTTCGACGCCTTCCGGCAGGGCGAGATCAGCGTGCTGGTCGTGTCGAAGGTCGCGAACTTCTCGATCGACCTGCCCGAGGCGACGGTCGCGATCCAGGTGTCGGGCACCTTCGGCTCCCGCCAGGAGGAGGCACAGCGGCTGGGCCGCGTACTGCGTCCGAAGGCGGACGGCCACGAGGCGCGCTTCTACTCGGTGGTCGCGCGCGACACCATCGACCAGGACTTCGCGGCGCACCGCCAGCGCTTCCTCGCGGAGCAGGGCTACGCCTACCGGATCATGGACGCCGACGAGCTGCTGGCGAGCGACTGACGTGGCTCCGGCTGTCCGCTGAGGCCCGTCGTGCGTCGCTGATCCGCGGTATCGCGGATCAGCGGCGTATGACGCCCGCGTCCTCGGCATACTCGCCGAGGACGACGACGCTGACGGCGGCCGCGGCGAAGACCTTGGCGGCCCGCAGCATGCCGCCGACGCCGTGGCGCGGACGGGAGTCGGAGATGGCGGTGGCGCCGCGAGGGCGGCCGCCCTGGATCGGGGTGAAGGTTGCGGTGCTCATGTATCCATGGTGCGTTTCCGCCCCCGCCGGGGCATCGCCCTGGGGGCGGAACCTGCGGGCCTCCGGTGTCCTCCTCCGGGCTCATGGAACCCCCTAGTGGCTCTGCCGAAAGTCTCACACCCCTGGGTATGACACCCGTTCGGAGGACCCGCGGTCGAGCGCTTGCGGAGGGACTTCCGGCCCCGTAATTCGTTCGCGCGGACGCGCCTCGGTGGCTACACTCTCCGCTCTTGCCGCCTCCCGCAGCACCACCGGGGAGAGCCGCCCACCGCACGGCAACCGGTGGGCCATCTGTGTCCTCACCACCAGCTGGAGGCAGTCCCGTGCCCGCGCACGCCCCCGAGTCCGAACGACCCGCATCCGCGTCCGTATCCGCACCCGCATCCGTGTCCGGCGCAGGTGCCGATCCGCTCGCACGCGAACGGGCGCACCTCACCGCGTCCCGTGCCGCGCTCCGCGCCATGCGCGAGGACGTCGAGGCCCTCGACATCCGCGACGTCACCGCGAACTGGGTCAACGCGATCGTCCTCCAGGCCCAGATCGACGACCGGATCAAGGCCCTCGCCGACCTCGCCCACACCCCCCTCTTCTTCGGCCGCCTGAACTACCTGCACGCGCCCGGCGCGGAGCTCGCCGAGGGCGCGGAGGGCGAGCAGTTCTACATCGGCCGCCGCCACGTCCACGACGCCGACGGCGATCCGATGGTCATCGACTGGCGCGCGCCCGTCTCCCAGCCGTTCTACCGGGCCTCCAAGACCGACCCGCAGGACATCGCGCTGCGCCGCCGGTTCGGCTACACCGGCGGCGAGCTCACGGCGTACGAGGACGAGCACCTCTCCGACCCCGCGGAGGCGGCCGCCGTCAGCAAGCTGCTCCAGCAGGAGATCGAGCGCCCGCGCGTCGGTCCGATGCGGGACATCGTCGCGACGATCCAGCCCGAGCAGGACGAGATCGTCCGCTCCGGCCTGTCCGGCTCGGTCTGCGTACAGGGCGGGCCCGGCACCGGGAAGACGGCCGTCGGCCTGCACCGGGTCGCGTACCTCCTGTACGCGCACCGCGACCGGCTCGCCCGCACCGGCACCCTCGTCATCGGGCCGAACCGTTCCTTCCTGCACTACATCGAGCAGGTCCTGCCCGCCCTGGGCGAGCTGGAGGTCAAGCAGGCCACCGTCGACGACCTGGTGGCGCGCGGCGGCCTGGAGGTACGCGGCGCGGACGCGGCCGAAACCGCCGTGGTCAAGGGCGATGCCCGGATGGCGGAGGTGCTCCGCCGCGCCGTCGCCTCCCATGTCACGCAGCCCACCGAGGCGTTGATGGTGGTGCGCGGTTCGCGGCGCTGGCGGGTGCCGGCGTACGAGATCGCCGAGATGGTCGAGGAGCTGCAGAACCGCGACATCCGCTACGGGGCGGCGCGCGAGGCCCTGCCGCAGCGGATCGCGCACGCGGTGCTCGTACGGATGGAGCAGGCGGGCGAGGCGCCGGACGACCGGGTGCAGGACGCGGTGGCGCGGGGCGCCGCCGTGAAGGCGGCGGTCAAGGAGATCTGGCCGCCGGTCGACCCGGCGAAGCTGGTGCTGCGGCTGCTGTCCGACCCGGAGTTCCTGGCGCTGCACGCGGCGGACGTACTGACGGCGGACGAGCAGAAGCTGCTGCTGTGGCCGAAGCCGTTCCGGAGCGTGAAGTCGGCGAAGTGGTCGGCGGCGGACCTGGTCCTGATCGACGAGGCGGCCGACCTGGTGGAGCGGACGCCCTCGCTCGGCCATGTCGTGCTCGACGAGGCGCAGGACCTGTCGCCGATGCAGTACCGGGCGGTGGGCCGGCGCTGTACGACGGGGTCGGCGACGGTGCTCGGTGACCTGGCGCAGGGCACCACGCCGTGGGCCACGCGCAGCTGGGACGAGGCGCTGGCGCACCTCGGGAAGCCGCAGGCGGTGGTGGAGGAGCTGACGGCGGGCTTCCGCGTGCCGCGCGAGGTGATCGCGTACGCCTCGCGGCTGCTGCCGTCGATCTCGCCGGGGCTGGCTCCGGTGTCCTCGGTGCGGGAGGCTCCGGGGTCGCTGCGGATCGCCGAGGCCGCGGACCTGACGGCGGCGGTGCTCGAGGCCTGCCGGGCCTCCCTGCTGCACGAGGGGTCGATCGGGCTGATCGCGGCGGACGCGCGGGTGCCGGTCCTGGCGGATGCCCTGCGGGCGGCGGGGCTGCCGTACCTGTCGCCCGGCGAGGAGACGACGGCGGAGTCCCGGCTGACCCTGGTGCCGGCCTCGCTGGCGAAGGGTCTGGAGTACGACTACGTGGTGCTGGACGAGCCCGCCGCGATCGTCGACGGCGAACCCGATGAACGGACGGGCCTGCGCCGCCTGTACGTCTGCCTCACCCGAGCCGTCTCAGGCCTGACGGCCCTCCACTCAACCCCCCTCCCCCCGCCCCTGTCCTAACCCGCACCACTGTCGGGGGCTCCGCCCCCAAACCCCCGCGCCTCAAACGCCGGCGGGGCTGGATGATGCCGCTGCGCGAGGCTTCGTGGGGCGCTGCCCACCCCCGCGCCTCAAACGCCGGCGAGGCTGGTTTCGCCCCCGCCGGGCCTGGTTCAGCCCTCACGGGCTGGGCTTGGCCCTGGGGGGCCAAACCTCAGCCTCGCTGGCGATTGAGGCGCGGGGTCCGGGGCGGAGCCCCGAATCTTTGACCGGCAGGGGGCCGCCGGAGCTCGGCCCGGCGCGGGGTGCGGGGCGGAGCCCCGGGGGGGGCGGTCAGGTCAGGGCTGTGCGCCAGGTGGCTACGGCCTTGGCCGAGACCGGGTGGGTCCAGCCCGACGGGCGGGCCGCCCCGCCGATGTGGAAGGCGTCGACCCCGGCCTCGCGCAGCACCGGCAGGTGCGAAAGGGCCAGCCCCCCGCCGACCAGCATCCGCGCCCCGTACCCCGGCTCACCCCGCCGCGCCGCCTCCGCGAGCAGCACCGGCATGCCCTCGTCGACCCCGGCCGCAGAGCCCGCCGTCAGGTAGGTGTCCAGGCCGGGCAGGTCCGCCAGGGCCTTGCGCAGGCCGTCGCGGTCCGCCGCGCGGTCGATGGCCCGGTGGAAGGTCCACCGGCAGCCGTCCAGCTCCGCCACCACGGCCTCGACCGCCGCGAGGTCGGGGGTGCCGTCCGGGTTCAGGAACCCGAGCACGAACTCCTCCGCGCCCTCCGCCCGCAGCCCCCGCGCCGCCTCCACCAGCCCGGCGACCTCGCCCGCCGCGAAGCCGTCCGTCTTGCGGATCATCACCCGCAACGGGATGTCGACCGCCGCCCTGATCGCCGCGAAGGTCTCGCGCGGCGGGGTGAGCCCGTCGGCGGCCATGTCGGTGACCAGCTCGAGCCGGTCCGCCCCACCGGCCTGGGCCGCGATCGCGTCCTCCGCGTCGAGGGCGATCACCTCCAGGAGCGCACGGTTGCTCATTCGATCCCATCCTTCGAGAAGCTGCACGAAATAGGTCTAGTCCAATATCCAGGGTACGGGCCCGCGCCCGCGCTCCACCAGCACCATCACGCCACCCCCACAATGTGCGCATGGACACAGGCACCCCGCACACCGACTCCGCGGCCCTCCACGCCCGCCTCCACGCCCGCTTCCGGGCCACCGCCACCGCCGCCGGCGCCCCCGCCGACCGCGACCCGGCCCCCTACGCCGACCGCCTGCTCACCGCCTGGGCGGAGCCGCAGCGCAGGTACCACACCACCGCGCACCTGGCCGACGTACTGGCCAGGATCGACATACTGGCGGAGCACTCCGCCGACCCCGCCGCCGTCGAGCTGGCCGCCTGGTTCCACGACGCCGTCTACCGCCCCGACCGCTCCGAGAACGAGGAGCGCAGCGCCGTCCTCGCCGAGCGCGCCCTGCCCGAGCTCGGCGTCGACGCGGCCCGCACCGCCGAGGTGGCCCGCCTCGTCCGGCTCACCGTCACCCACGACCCCGCCCCCGGCGACACCAACGGCGAGGCGCTCTGCGACGCGGACCTCGCCGTCCTGGCCGGCCCGCCCGAGGCCTACGCCGCCTACGCCGCCGCCGTGCGCGACGAGTACGGGTTCGTGCCGGACGACGCCTTCACCGCGGGCCGCGCCGGAGTGCTCCGCCAGCTCCTCGCCCTGCCGAGGCTCTTCCGCACCCCGTACGGAGCCGCCCACTGGGAGGCCCCGGCACGCGCCAACCTCGCCGCCGAACTGACCCGGCTCGACCCGCGGGGAATTTGATCGCGTTCGCCACGGTTGGTGACAGTCATGCCCGCTGTTGCCGCAAGCCGCCCCCGCATGCCCGTAGCCGTGTACGTCCTCGGCCTGTCCGTGTTCGCACTCGGCACCAGCGAGTTCATGCTCTCCGGGCTGCTGCCGCCCATCGCCGAGGACATGGGCGTCACCATCCCGCAGGCGGGCCTGCTCATATCCGCCTTCGCGATCGGCATGGTCATCGGGGCGCCGCTGCTGGCCGTGGCCACGCTGCGCCTCCCGCGCCGCACCACGCTCGTCTCCCTCATCAGCCTCTTCGGCCTCGGGCAGGTCGCGGGCGCGCTGGCCCCCTCGTACGAGCTCCTCTTCGCCTCCCGCGTGGTCTCCGCCCTCGCCTGCGCCGGCTTCTGGGCCGTGGGTGCGGCCGTGGCCATCGCCATGGTCGACAAGGACCAGCGGGCCCGCGCGATGGCCGTCATGATCGGCGGCCTGTCCATCGCGAACGTCCTCGGCGTGCCCGCCGGGGCCTTCCTCGGCGAGCACCTCGGCTGGCGCTCCGCGTTCTGGTCGGTGGGCGCGGCCTCCGCGCTCGCCCTCGCCGGCATCCTGGCCCTGATCCCGAAGATCCCGCTGCCCGCCGAGAAGCCCTCGCTCGGCCGCGAGCTGCGCATCTACCGCGACCGCCAGGTGTGGCTCTCCATCGGCATCACGGCCCTGGCCGCGGGCGGCGTCTTCTGCGCCTTCAGCTACCTGTCACCGCTGCTCACGGACGTGGCGGGGCTGGACTCCGGCTGGGTCCCGTGGATCCTCGGCCTCTTCGGGGTGGGCGCGCTGGTCGGCACCACCATCGGCGGCCGGATCGCGGACGCGCACCTGTTCGGCGTGATGTTCTGGGGCATCACCGCCTCGACCGTCTTCCTCGCCGCGCTCGCCCTGCTGGCCTCGGCCGCCGCCGCGGCGATCGCCCTGTCGTTCCTGCTCGGCGTCTCGGCCTTCTTCACCGCGCCGGCGCTCAACGCCCGCATGTTCAACGTGGCCGGCGCCGCCCCGACCCTGGCCGGGGCCACCACCACGGCCGCCTTCAACCTCGGCAACACCGGCGGCCCCTGGCTCGGCGGCACCGTCATCGACGCGGACCTCGGCTTCTCCGCCACCGCCTGGGCCGGCGCGGCCATGACCCTCACCGCCCTCGCCCTCACCGCGATCGCCCTGCGCCTCCACCGCCGCACTCCGCCCGCGGCCACCCGCCTGATCGCCTCCGGAGGCACCGCCCGGACGAGCGGCCGGCCCCAGCCCGCCGCCAGCCAGGGCTGACCGGGCCGCGTCGGACCGCGGTCGGACCGCACCCGGGCCGGACCGGGTACGGCTGCTACGCGGGCCGGCCCTTCGGGCGGCGCAGGCCGGCGGCCGTGAGGCGGCGGACGAGTTCCTTGCTGCCGACCTCCACCGCGCCCGCGCGAACCGCGTCCGCGTAGCGGTAGGAGGGCACGTCGTAGTGGTCCCGCTCGAAGGCCCGGGGCGGGCAGCCGATGGCCGCCGCGAACGCGTGCAGTTCCTCGTACGAGACATCGCTGACCAGGTGCGACCACATGCGTCCGTGCCCCGGCCAGGTGGGCGGGTCGATGTAGACGGTCACGGGCGGAGGACGGGGCCGAGGCCGCCCACCGCCGCCACGCGCACGCCCGCCTCCGAACACACCCAGTGCGGGTCGGGTCCCAGTTCCGGTTCCACGTCCAGCGCGTGCGGATCGCCGTGCCCGCACACCGGGCAGAGCGGCCAGCGCCCGTACTTCTCCAGCAGGGCGTCCTGCACGTCCTGGGCGACGAGTCCGGCGAGGTAGTCGACCCCCTCCGGCCACTGCTCCACCCACCACCGGCGGTGCGTGACCGAGTCCTCGACGAGGGAGACGACGTCGGCATCGGCGACCTCACCGGCGGCGAGATCGGCGAGCACAAGTGCGCGGGCGACGTGCAGCGCCTGTTCCAGGGGGGTCGCGTGGTCCATGGGGCCATTGTGACCCCGTACGGCCCAAGTGGCGAAGGTCCTTTCCAGGGCATGACCTTCGGGGTCTTGACGCCCGGCGTGGCCGAAAATAAGTTTCAGACGTGAGCGAGAACACGGAAGAAACTTTCAGGACGGTGCAGTCCGGGGCCAAGTCGGACGCCATCGACGCCATCGACGCCGTGGGCGTCATGGGCGTCATGGGCGGCGAAGACCGGGTGGGCCCGGCCACGGACGCCCCGCAGCACGCGGACCGGGCCGTCGACGCCGACGGAGCCGTCGGGGCCCGGCCCGTGCGGCCTGCGGCTGCCGCCCCGCTCACGCCGGCCCCGTCGGCCTCCGCGCTGCGGGCCCGGGTGCGCGGGCTCGGGCCCTCGATGACGCGGTCCATGCAGGCCGTGGCCGAAACCATCGCCTCCGACCCCGCCGGCTGCGCCCGGCTCACCGTCTCCGCGCTCGCCGCCCGCACCGGCACCAGCGAGGCCACCATCGTGCGCACCGCCCGCCTCCTCGGCTACCCCGGCTACCGCGACCTGCGCCTCGCGCTGGCCGCCCTCGCCGCGCAGCAGGAGTCCGGGGCCGCCCCCGCCGTCACCGTCGACATAGCGGTCGACGATCCCCTCGCCGATGTCGTCGCCAAGCTCGCCCACGAGGAGGCGCAGACCCTCGCCGACACCGCCGCCGGGCTCGACCTGGCGCAGCTCGCCACCGCCGTCACCGCCCTCGCGACCGCCCGCCGCATCGACATCTACGGCATCGGCGCCTCCGCGCTCGTCGGCCAGGACCTCGCCCAGAAGCTGCTGCGCATCGGCCTGATCGCGCACGCCCACAGCGACCCCCACCTCGCCGTCACCAACGCCGTCCAGCTGCGCCCCGGCGACGTGGCCGTCGCGATCACGCACTCCGGCTCCACCGGCGACGTGATCGAACCCCTCCGCACCGCCTTCGAGCGCGGCGCCACCACGGTCGCCCTCACCGGCCGCCCCAACGCCCCCGTCGCCCACTACTCCGACGTGGTCCTGACCACCTCCGCCGCCCGCGAGACCCAGCTGCGCCCGGCCGCCATGTCCAGCCGCACCAGCCAGCTCCTCGTCGTCGACTGCCTCTTCGTCGGCGTGGCGCAGCGGACGTACGAGACCGCCGCCCCGGCCCTCGCCGCCTCGTACGAGGCCCTCGCCCACCGCCACACCGCCCGCTGAAGACCGCTGAGGCCGGCTGAGGCCGGCTGAGGCCGACTGAGGCCGACTGAGGCCGACTGAAGCCCGCCGGACCCCACTTCCCCGAACCGCCCCCGTACCGCCCCCGAACCGCCCCCGAACCGCTCGCCGCACCGCCGCCCGCCGACCCGCCAGGAGCCCCCGCCCATGACCGCGTACGCCGAACTCCGCGCCCAGCTCGACACGTTGACCACCGAGGCCTTCCGCCCCGAACTGGCCGAGATCGACCAGCTGTCCACCCTCGAGATCGCCCGCACGATGAACGCCGAGGACGCCACCGTCCCGGCCGCCGTCGCCGCGCGGCTGCCGCTGATCGCCGACGCCGTCGACGCGATCGCCGCGCGCATGGCCCGGGGCGGCCGCCTGATCTACGCGGGCGCCGGGACGGCGGGCCGGATGGGCGTCCTGGACGCCAGCGAGTGCCCGCCCACCTTCAACACCGACCCGGCCGACGTCGTCGGCCTCATCGCGGGCGGCCCCTCCGCCATGGTCAAGGCCGTCGAAGGCGCCGAGGACTCCAAGGAGCTGGCCGCCGAGGACCTCACCGCCCTCGCGCTGACCGCCGAGGACACCGTCATCGGCATCTCCGCCTCCGGCCGCACCCCGTACGCGATCGGCGCCGTCGAGTTCGCCCGCACGCGCGGCGCGCTCACCGTCGGACTGTCCTGCAACGCGGGCTCCGCGCTCGCCGCGGCCGCCGACCACGGCATCGAGGTCGTCGTCGGCCCCGAACTGCTCACCGGCTCGACCCGCCTGAAGGCGGGCACCGCGCAGAAGCTCGTCCTCAACCTCATCTCGACGATCACGATGATCCGGCTCGGGAAGACGTACGGGAACCTGATGGTCGACATGCGCTCCTCGAACGAGAAGCTGCGCGCCCGCGCCCGCCGCATCGTGGCGCTGGCCACCGGCGCGCCCGACGCGGAGATCGAGGCGGCCCTGACCGCGACCGGCGGCGAGGTCAAGCACGCCATCCTCGTCGTCCTCGGCGGGGTCGACGGCCCGCGCGCCGCCGAGCTGCTCGCCGCGTCCGACGGCCACCTCCGCGCGGCCCTCACCGAAGCCCACGCCCAGCCCCGCTGAGCCCGCGGGCCTCCGCTGGCCTCCGCAAACCCCCTGCGGGCCCAGCCCCGCTGAACCCGCGGGCCCCCGCGGGCTTCCGCAGACCCCCGCGGGCCCCGCAGACCCCCTGCGGGGCCCGTAGACCCCCGCTGCCCCGTAGCCCTCCCCCGTTACCCCTTCCCGAACAGCAAGGCGACCTGCACATGTCCACTGACAAGAACCGCGCCACAGCCGCCGCGATCCTTCCTCTGGTCGGCGGCCCGGACAACATCGCGTCCATCGCGCACTGCATGACCCGGCTTCGCATCGGCCTGCTGGACCGCTCGCTGGTCGACGACGAGGCCCTGCGCGCGCTGCCCGCGGTCCTGGGCGTGGTCGAGGACGACACGTACCAGATCGTGCTGGGCCCGGGTACGGTCGCCCGCGTCACCCCCGAGTTCGAGGCGCTGGTCGAGGAGGGCCGCTCCGGTCCCGCCGCGCACCCGGTCACGGCGGACGAACTGGCCGCGCAGGGAGCGGCGCTGAAGGCGGAACAGAAGGCCCGCAACGCGACGCCCGTCAAGCTGTTCCTGCGCCGCATCGCGAACATCTTCGTCCCGCTGATCCCGGCCCTCGTCGGCTGCGGCATCATCGCCGGGCTGAACGGCGTGCTGACGAACGCGGGCTGGCTGCCCGGCATCGTCCCGGCGCTGGCCGCGATGGCGTCCGGCTTCATGTCGCTGATCGCCGTCTTCGTCGGCTACAACACCGCGAAGGAGTTCGGCGGCACGCCCGTCCTGGGCGGCGCGGTCGCCGCGATCATCGTCTTCCCCGGCGTCGCGAAGATCACCGCCTTCGGGATGGAGCTCAAGCCCGGGCAGGGCGGCGTCCTCGGCGCGCTCGCCGCGGCCGTGCTCGCCGTCTACGTCGAGAAGTGGTGCCGCCGTTGGGTGCCGGAGGCCCTGGACGTGCTGGTCACGCCCACCCTGACCGTCCTGATCTCGGGCCTGGCCACCATCTTCGGCCTGATGTTCCTCGCCGGTGAGGCCTCGGCGGCCATCGGTACGTTCGCCAACTGGCTGCTCGCCACCGGCGGCGCCTTCGCGGGCCTGGTCCTCGGCGGCCTCTTCCTCCCGCTCGTCATGCTGGGCCTGCACCAGGCCCTCATCCCCATCCACACCACCCTCATCGAACAGTCCGGCTACACGGTCCTGCTGCCCATCCTCGCCATGGCGGGCGCGGGCCAGGTCGGCGCGGCCATCGCCGTCTACTACCGGCTCCCGCGCAACGGCTCGCTGCGCACCACCATCAAGTCCGCGCTCCCGGCCGGTTTCCTGGGCGTGGGCGAGCCGCTGATCTACGGGGTCTCGCTGCCGCTCGGCCGCCCGTTCGTCACCGCCTGCATCGGCGGCGCGGCCGGCGGGGCCTTCGTCGGCCTGTTCAACCAGCTCGGCGTCGCCTTCGGCTCGACGGCCATCGGCCCCTCGGGCTGGGCCCTGTTCCCGCTGCTGGGCGGCACCTCGGGCTGGGGCGCGACGCTGGCCATCTACGCGGGCGGCCTGGTCGTCGGCTACCTGGTGGGCTTCCTCGCCACGTACTTCTTCGGCTTCACCCGCCAGATGCTGACCGACCTGAACACCGACCCCGCCCCGGCCCCCACCCCGAACCCGACCCCCACAAAGGAACCGGCCCTGACCTGACCGAGGCCGACCGGCCGGGCCCTGACCGGACCGGGCCCGCCCGGGCCGGCCCAGGGCCAGGCCAGGCCCCCGGCCCGACCCGCGCGGCCCGGCCGCCGCGGCCCACCCGCATGATGGGGTCATGATCGATCCTCTCGCCCCCGTGGTCCCGCCGGGCAGCCTCCGCGGCCTGCCGCAGCCGGAGTTCGCCCTCCCCGGCGGGATGCTGCTGCGCCCCTGGGCCCCGTCCGACGCCCCCGCGCTGGTCGAAGCCTGCCTCGACCCGGACATCCGGCACTGGAACCGGCCCGGCCGCCTCACCGAGCCCGAGGCCGTGGACCGCATAGACCGCTGGGAGGCCCGCCGCCAGGCCGAAGCCTCCGTGATCTGGGCGATCGCCCCCGCCGCACCCGCCCCAGACGGTCGCGCCGTCGGCCTGATCGGCCTCGGCGACCTCGACCTCGCGGGCGGCAGCGCGGAGTTCCTCTACTGGCTGCTGCCCGCCGGTCGCGGCGCCGGCGTCATGGTCCCCGCCGTCGACCGCGTCGGCCGCTGGGCCTTCGAGGACCTCGGCCTGCACCGCCTGCGCCTGACCCACTCCGTGGCCAACCCGGCCTCCTGCGCCGTCGCCACGAAGGCCGGCTACCCCCTGGAGGGCACCATGCGCGGCGCCCTCCTCCACGCCGACGGCTGGCACGACGAACACCTCCACGCCCGCCTCCGCACCGACCCGGCCCCCGCGTGAAGCTCCCCGCCCCGGGCCCGGCTCCCACCCGCCTCGACGTCGTACGGATCACCGCCGGCCCCGAGACCTGGGGCGAGCCGATGACCGGGGACGTCGTGGCCCGCTGGACCGGCCCCGACCTCACCACCGCCCTGACCGTGATCGGGAAGCTGCCGCCCGGCGAGCCGAACCTCTGCGGGTTCGCCCCCGGCTGGGGCATCCGCGCGTACGCCGACCCGGCCCCGGACCCGCTGTACGAGGCGGCGTTCTGCTACAGCTGCCACATCGCCTGGCTCTGGGGCCCGGCCGTCGCGGAAGCCCTGCGCCGCCAGCCCTTCGACGCCGGGTCCCCGAACGCCCAGTACCTCCTCCTCCGCTTCCGCGACATCCTCCGGCCGGCCCCCTAACCCGCCGCGGTGCGCAGGAAGCGCACCAGGTCGTCGGTGGTGTAGCCGAGCTTCGGGCCGCGCTCGGCGGCCATCAGCAGCAGCTGGCCCACGATCTCCGCGCCCCAGCCGTCCGTACCGTCCTGCGACCACTCCCACAGCTTCTCGATGCCGAGGTCGGTCATCAGCAGCCCGTGCTCCGCCCGGACCTCCCGGCAGGTCTCGGCCACGGCGTCCAGCAGCCGCGCGCCCGGCCGTTCGCAGCGGAGCCCGAGGTACCCACCGACGTCCTCGACCTCGCACCCCTCCGGCGGCCCCGCCTTCAGCCCCTCGTACCGGGGATCGTCGAACCCCGGACGCGCCCCGGCCGGGCAGTGGATCAGCGTGAACCGCTGCCGACCCGGCGGCGGGGGCGGCGGTGGCCACCCCGTCAGCCCGAAGGCCGCCCGCACCAGCGCGGCCGCCCCGTCCGCCGTACCGGCCGACCGGGCCTCGCGCCGGACCCCGTCGTCCCCGACCGCGGTCCACGACCCGCCGCCGCCCTCGTCGCGCTCCACTCGCACGGACAGCCCGGCACCCCTGCGCTTCCACCCGCCACTGACCAGCGCGGCCTCCAAGGCCGCCAGCTTCCACCCGAGTTCGAAGCCGAACTCCGCGGCCTCCACCGCCTCGCTCACCCGCGACCCCGCTCGTGCAGTACGGCTGCCAGCCGGAGCGCGGTGTCCACGTTGCAGCGCCCCAGGTCGACCAGGGGCAGCCCGTACGTACCGGCCGCGGAGACCTGCTCGACGCCGAGCGAGGGGAACACCACCCCCACCCCGTCCAGCGCCCCCTTCAGCTGCCGCACGGCCTCTTCGGTCGCGAGCATCCGCTCCTTCGCGGTCATCACCATGACATGTCACCTTTTTACTCTGAGTGGTCAGGTTCCGTACTCAGAGTGGCGGCGGGCTCGCTAGCCTTTCAATAACGGGCACCCAGCAACCGCATCTGTTGGACCGGGAGTTGCCATGGCACGAAAGAACCTCGACCCGTCCTCCTCACCCCGCGCCATGCTCGGCGCCGAACTCCTCGTCGCCCGCGAGCGGGCCCGCCTCAGTCAGGCCGCGTTGGGGGAGAAGCTCTTCGTGAGCGGCTCGTACGTCGGCCAGATGGAGGCGGGCACCCGCCGGATCACCCTCGAACTCGCGAAGGCGATAGACGAGATCCTGAAGACCGATGGATTCTTCGTCCGCAACTGCGCTGCGGTGGCCAAGTCCAAGTATCCCGACCACTTCACGGAGGCCGCCGAAGCGGAGGCGCTGGCGACGGCCATCCGGGAGTACGCGCCCCAGCTGATCCCCGGCCTGCTCCAGACGGAGGCCTACGCTCGGGCTGTCTGCCGCGCCTATCAGCCGACAGCGTCCGAGGAGACCATCGACGAGCTGGTGACGAACCGGCTTGATCGCGCCGCGATCCTCAATGATCCAACAACACCACTGTTTTGGTGTGTCCTCGACGAGGCCGTCCTGCGCCGGTGCGGGGACGATCCAGCGGTCATGACCGAAGCCCTGCGACACATCGCAAGCCTGATCAGGGCCAACAGGATCATCGTGCAGGTACTGCCGTTCAGCGCGGGTATGCACGCAGGACTGGACGGTTCCCTCAAGCTCATGTCCTTCGATGACGCTCCCCCGCTTGCCTACGTGGACGGCATCGGGATGGGCCAGTTGTTTGACGATCCAGCAACAGTGGCCCGACACATGCTGACCTACGATCTCCTCACGGCCAGCGCGCTGTCCCCGCGCAACTCCCTGGCCTTGATCGAGTCGGTGGCGGAGGATTACGAACATGACCAGTAAGCCTGAGCACGACCTCTCAACGACCACGTGGCGCAAGTCCTCCTACAGCGGAGGCGACGGCGGCAACTGCCTAGAGGTCGCCGACGGCCACCCCCACCTCGTCCCCGTCCGGGACTCCAAGCAGCCCGAAGGCCCGCACGTGGTGTTCCACGCACGGGCCTGGGCGACCTTCGTCGCTGCGCTCTGACCGATCGGAGATCAGAGGCCGGCCGTGAACAGCAGCTTGTTCGGGCTGTCGTCGCTGAGGTTCTCGACGATGTCCTTCGTGGACTCGTCGTCGAGGAAGTCCGCCACCTCGGCCGGCAGCGCGTTCGGGTGATCGTGCTTGTACAGCGCGGCCACACCCGCGACGTGCGGCGCGGCCATGGACGTACCGCTCATGGGCACGGTGCCGCCGCCCAGCCGCGCCGAGATGATGTCCTGGCCGGGGGCGTAGATGTCGAGGCACGGGCCCCAGTTCGAGAAGGGGGTCTCCTCGTCGAAGCGGTTGGTCGCGCCGACCGTCACCACGCGGTTGCGGTGGCGCTCGTCGCCGAGGTCCGCGGACGCGGGAGAGTAGTCGCAGGCGTTGCGGTTGTCGTTGCCCGCCGCGATGACCGGCAGGACGCCCCGGTCGGACACGGCGGTCGCGGCCTCGTTCACCGGGAGGTAGCGCGCACCGCCCAGCGACGCGTTCAGGACGGCCGGCTGCCGGGCGTTGCGGGCCACCCAGTCGAAGCCCGCGATGATGCCCGACCAGGGGCCGGTGCCCTCGCAGTTGAGGACGCGGACGCTGACCAGCTTCACCTTGCGCGCCACACCGACCGTGGTGCCGCCGACCGTACCGGCCACGTGCGTGCCGTGGCCGTTGCAGTCGGCCCCGGTCCCGCCGAACGCGTCGAAGCCGAGGCGGGCACGCGTGCCGAGGCGCTCGCGGAACTCGGCGTGGTTGTACTCGATGCCGGTGTCGAGGATGTACGCGGTCACTTCCTGAGCGCTGTTGTTCGCGCTGAAGTTGCCGTCCAGCGGCAGGTACCGCTGGTCGATCCGGTCCAGGCCCCACGAGTTCGCGGGCGACTTGCTCTGGACGTCCTTCGCCGGGGTCGGCGGGGCCGTCACCGTCCCGTCCTGTGCCACGCCCCGCACACCGTACGTATGGCGGATGGTCCTCAGCTGCTGCTCGGTGAGAGTGGCGGCGAACCCGTTGAACGCGGCGGTGTAGGTGAACTTCGCCTTCACCCCGGCCTCCTGCACGAACCTCACCGGGTCGACGCCCCTGTTGAGGGAGACGACGTAGTCGTTGGGGATGGCGTTCGCGGTGGTGAGCAGCGGCGCCGGGGTCGGCTCCGGGGCGGCGGCGGTAGCCGTACCGGCCGCCACGGGGGTCAGTGCGATGACGGCGGCGGCGGTGACGCGCGCGGCGAGCAGACGCATGGAGGGGACTCCCTGAAGTGCGGGTGGACCAGCGTGGACGAGCCGCGCTCCGGCACCGGCGAACGGGTCCCGGATGGCGGCCCCCACCTTCATCGGATCCGGCCCGGGGAGGACTTGAGCCGGGCGACTCCGCCTGGCGGATAGGCCGGGGCCGCCGCGCCAGGCGTGTCGGAGGGGGTGCAGAAAGGGTCATTCCGGGTCACCACCTGGAATGACGGCCCGAACGAACGACCGCAGGAAGTTCACCCGTACGGGCGGCCCGGGGCGAGGTCGCACGGCACCCGGTCGCCCGTACGGGGGCGGCTCAGAGGCCGTTCGTGAAGAGCAGCTTGTTGGGGCTGGACTTGCCGATCTTGCTGAGGACGTCCTTGGTGGACTCGCCTTCGAGGAACTCGTAGAGCTCGGCGGGGTCCGACTTCGGGTGCTCCGCCTTGTAGAGGACCGCGACCCCGGCGACGTGCGGGGAGGCCATCGACGTGCCGTCGAGGGCCACGCTGCCGCCGCCGAGCTTCGCGGAGACGATGCCCTCGCCCGGAGCGTAGAGGGTGGTGCACTCGCCGTAGTTGGAGAAGGAGGTCTCCTCGTCGTACTGGTTGCTCGCCGCGACCGTCACCACGCGCTGGGCGGACGCCGGCGAGACGAAGCAGGCGTCCTTCGCCGAGTTGCCCGCCGCGATGACCGGGAGCACGCCCGCGTCGGAGAGGGCGGTCGCGGCGTCGTTCAGCGCCGTCGACCTGTCCCCGCCCAGCGAGCCGTTGAGGACGGCGGGCTGCTTGGCGTTCTTGGCCACCCAGTCCAGGCCCGCGATCATCCCCGCGTAGGTTCCCGAACCGTCGCAGCCGAGAACACGGACGCTGACCAGGTTCGCCTTGCCCGCGACCCCGTACGTCTGGCCCGCGACGGTGCCGGCGACGTGCGTGCCGTGGCCGTTGCAGTCCGCACCGTTGCGCCCGTCGCCGATGGCGTCGAAGCCGAAGGCGGCACGGGTGGCGTCTGGGCCGCCGAACTCGGTGTGGTTGTAGTCGATGCCGGTGTCGAGGATGTACGCGGTGACCCCGGCGCCGTTGCCCTGGACGGTGAAGTTGTTGTCCAGGGGCAGATTGCGCTGGTCGGTCCGGTCCAGCCCCCACGAGTGCGACGGGGCCCGCGTCGCCGTCGCGGCGCTCTTCCTCGGCACCGACTGCACCTTGGCGTCCTCCTCGACCGACTTCACGCCCAGGGCGTTGCGGACGAGCGTCAGCTGGATCGGGGTCAGCGGGACCGCGAAGCCGCTCATGGCCTTCGTGTAGACGAACGACGGCTTCACACCCAGCTTCTTCGCGACCGCCGCCGCGTCCTGCCCCTTCTCCAGGGTCACGATGTACTGGCCGGGCACCGGATTCTCGGCCTTGAGGAGCGGCGCCGGGGTCGGCTCCGGGGCCGCGGCGGAGGCCGTGCCGGCCGCGGCCGGGACGAGGGCGATGAGCGCGGCGGTGGCCACACGTGCGAGCAGGCGCATGGAAGGGGCTCCCTGACGGGGTGGAGGGTCGGCATGGGCGAGCCGCCCCCACGGCGGCAAGCGCTCCCAGGGGCGGCCCTCAGTTGCATCGGTGCCACCTACAGGCGGGTTGAACCACCTTGCCCACCCGGCCGATCGTGCGAGGCGGCCGTCTGCGCACGCCCGTCGTACGAGCAGCAGAAAGGGTTGTCCCCCTGCGGCGCCAAGGCCGGGGCCGCGGCCGCCCGGTCCGCCGCGGCCCCGGCAAGATCACCCGTACGGTCCTCACCCACATCAGGGGGCGCGCGGCCGGTGCGCTCCCCCGTGCCCCCGCCACACCCCCGGACGTCGTTGACCGGGCCCGACGGCCGTGATGGCCTCCCCCCATGCGCAACCGTCTGAGCCGAGCCCTGCCCGTGGCCGTCGCCGTCCTGGCCGCCGTCGCCGTCGCCGTCGTCCTGCCCGTGTCCGCAGCATCCGCCACCGCCGCGCACGGGCCCCTGCCCCGCGCGGCCGCCGCCGACCACCCCACCTACATCGTCACCGTGTACCCCGGTCTCGACCCGGCCGAAGTCGCCGAGGAGCACGGGATCACCCCGCTCTACGTCTACCGCGACACGCTGAACGGCTTCGCCGCCCAGCTCTCCCCCGAGCAGGTCGAAGCCCTGCGGGCGGCCGACGTCGTGGCATCGGTCGAGGCGGACGGACAGGGCTCCTCCTCCTCCTCCTCCTCCTCCTTCGGCACCCCGGCCTGACCGGCCCTCTCCCCGGCAAATCCCCGTCCCCGCCCGCCGCTTAGGGTGAAGCCGATCAGCGCACCGGTTGATCGGGGGAATCGGGTAATCGGGGGGAGCCGATGAACAGCGCGACCGAGGTGTTCCAGCCGCTGCGGGCGGACGATCCGCGGACCGTGGCCGGCTACCGCCTCGCGGCCCGGATCGGCGCGGGCGGCATGGGCCGGGTCTACCTGTCCCACACGCAGGGCGGACGCCCGGTGGCCATCAAGGTGGTGCGGCCGGAACTGGCCGAGGACCCGGCGTTCCGGCGCCGGTTCCGCCGGGAGGCGGAGGCCGCCCGCCGGGTCCGCGGCGCGTACACCGCCGAGCTCATCGACGCCGAGGCGGACGGGAACCCGCCCTGGCTGGCCACCCTCTACGTGCCCGGGCCCTCGCTGTCGGAGGCCGTGGCCCGGCGCGGACCGCTGCCGGTGCCCGCGGTGCTGTGGCTGATGGCGGGCGTGGCCGAGGCGCTGCAGAACATCCACGGTGCGGGCATCGTGCACCGGGACCTGAAACCGTCGAACGTACTGCTGGCCGCCGACGGCCCCCGCGTCATCGACTTCGGCATCTCGCTGGCCTCCGACACCAGCATGGGCACCGCCACCGGCACGGCCATCGGCACGCCCCAGTACATGTCCCCCGAGCAGGCGCAGGCGGGCGAGGTCAGCACGGCCAGCGACGTGTTCGCGCTCGGTCAGACCGCGGCGTTCGCCGCGCTGGGCGAGCCCCTGTACGGGGACGGGCCCTCCATGAGCGTCCTGTTCCGGATCGTCCACTCCGAGCCGGACCTGTCCCGGCTCCCGGAGTCGCTGCGCCCGCTGATCGCCCGGTGCCTGGCCGCCGACCCGCAGGACCGGGCCACCCCGGCCGAGATCGTGGCCGCGTGCCGGCAGCGGCTCGGCAAGGACGCCGACGCGGGCGGCGGACCGGCCGTCTGGCGGGAGGTCGCGGGCCCCGAGGTGGTGGTCCCGGCTCCGGTCCCGCAGCCCACCTCGGTCCACACCCGGCCGCTGACCCCGCATCCGACGGCGCCGGGGCCGATGGTCTGGCAGCCGGCGCCGACACCGCCGCTCACGCCGGAGGAGCGGCGCAGGCGCAGACGGCGTACCGCGCTGATCGCCACCGCGGTGGTGACGGCGTCGGCCCTCGTGCTGACCGGCCTGGGCTGGTCGATCATGGACGCGGCGGACCGGGTACGGAAACGGGAGGCGGCCGCGGCCACGTCCCCCGGCCCGGTCCCGGGGGCCGCTGGCTCGGCGAGCGGCGGCGCCAAGGCGTCCGGAGCCGCCGGATCCGCGTCGGGCACGCCCAAGACCTCGCCCACGCCGTCCAGACCGCCCGCGCCCCACCCGTATCCGATGGTGCGGCTGAGCGAGGAGAACTCGATCGGCATCAAGGAGCCGGTCAAGCGCGAGGACCGCGCGGGGGACATCCGCCTGGAGTGCGGGACGACCCAGTGCGAGCTGGTGAGCGAGACGAGCGTGCTCACGATGCTGTACGCAGACCCCGGCAGCGGCAACCTCGACACCTGCGGCCGCCTCACGAAGGCCAGTACGCAGCACAAGCTCCCGCTCGCCGCGGTGGCGCCCGGCACCGAGATCTGTGTCCGGCACCCGTCGGGGGACATCGCGCTGCTGGTGATCCAGATCAAGTCGGTGGTGCGGCTGAAGGGTCTGCCCGACTGGATCACCGCCGACATGACGGTCTGGCGGGCGGCCTGAGGCACGGGCGTACGGGCGTACGGGCGTACGGGCGTGTAGGCGTACGGACTGACGGGCGGCCCGACAAGGGCCGCCCGGCGGACCGCCCTACCGGCCGCTGCCTGCCCGGGCCCGGACCGTCGTGCGGACCGGGTCCCAGCACTGGATCCCGCGCAGGTCCGGCATCCGGTCGCGGGTGAACACCGGGTCCAGGCCGGCCCGGCGCTGGGCGAGGTAGTCGTCGAGGAGCCGGAAGGCGATCGCCGACAGCGGGAGGATGGCGAGCAGGTTGACCAGCGCCATGAAGCCCATGAAGACGTCCGCGAGGTTCCACACCACCGACACCGAGCCCAGCGAGCCCAGCACGACCGCCGCCAGGACCAGCGCGCGGTAGCCGGGCAGCACCCAGCGCCTGCGGGTGATGAACCGGATGTTGGTCTCGCCGTAGTAGTAGTTCCCGATCATGCTGCTGAAGGCGAGCATGAAGACGACGACCGTCAGGACGTGCGCCGCCCAGCCGCCGAGCGTCTCGCCGAGCGCGGTCTGCGTGAGGTCCGCGCCCTGGCGGCCCGCGAGTTCCGGGCTGGTGACGAGCACGACGAAGGCGGTCATCGTGCACACGAGCAGCGTGTCGAAGAAGACGCCCAGGGCCTGTACGAGGCCCTGCTTGACCGGGTGCGAGACCTCGGCCGCCGCGCCCGCGTTCGGGGCCGAGCCGAGGCCGGCCTCGTTGGAGAACATGCCGCGCCGGATGCCCTGCTGGATCGCCGCGCCGACACCGCCGGACGCCAGCTCGCGCCATCCGAAGGCGCCGCCCACGATGTCCGCGAGGACCCGGGGGAACTCCGTGACGTTCAGCAGCACGACCGCGGCGCCCAGCAGCAGGTAGACGACGGCCATCACCGGGACCAGGACGGTGGTCACCGAGGAGAGCCGCTTGACGCCGCCGAAGACCGCGAGCCCGAGCAGCGCGGCGAGCAGCACGCCCAGCGCGGGCCCGAACCACTCCGAGCCCGTCTCCGGGAGCGAGCCGCTCGCCACGGCCGTGATCGTGTTGGCCTGCACGGCGTTGAAGACGAAGCCGAAGGTGACGGTGATCGTCACCGCGAACAGCACGCCGAGCCAGCGCTTGCCGAGCGCGCGCTGCATGTAATAGGCGGGACCGCCCCGGTATTCGCCGGTCGCGCCCCGGACCTTGTACAGCTGGGCGAGCGCCGACTCCACGAAGGCGGAGGCCGCGCCGATGACCGCCATCATCCACATCCAGAAGACGGCGCCCGCGCCGCCCAGCGTGATGGCGGTGGCCACGCCGGCGATGTTGCCGGTGCCGACCCGGGCGGCCGCGGAGATGGTGAACGCGCCGAAGGACGACACCTGCTTGCGTCCGTCGGCGCGCGGCGGGGTCTTCTCCTTCACCACCCGGAACATCTCGGGGAGCAGGCGCAGCTGGGCGCCCCGGGACCGGATCGTGAAGTAGAGGCCGGCTCCCACCACCAGCGGGATCAGCAGGTACGTCCAGAGGTGGTCGTTGACCGTGACGATCAGGGAGTCGAGGGTGTCCATGCCCGAAGTCTTCCGAGGCGGAAGGCCCCTGGACAGGGACGTTGGTCCACTGCCGCCGGGCCCGAAGGCCTGTGTCCGAAGGCCTGTGCCCGGCCTGTGTCCGGCCTGTGTCCGAAGCCCTGCGTCCGGAGGCGGGGTTCAGCGCCGGAACACGCGCAGCCGCGAGACCTCGTAGGACATCTCCGTCACGCCCGGGCCGGGTGCCGGATGGTAGCGGCCCGCCGATACGGAGAGGTTCACGATGAGGTACGCCCACCAGGACCGGCCGACGCCCTTGCGGTCGGCGTACACGCGGGCGCCGTTGACCCACCAGACGACCGAGTTCCTGCCGAACTCGACCTTGAGGTCGACCCAGGCGCCAGGCCGCACCGACGGGTCGCGGTGGTAGCGGTGGCCCTCGCGGACGTGGTTCGAGAGCTCCAGCAGGTCCGGGTGGTCGGGGTGGTACTCGAAGACGTCGACCTCCTGGCCGCCGTCCCGCCAGGTCCAGATCGCGGGCCAGGCCCCCACCTCCACGGGCAGTTTGACCCGCGCCTCCAGCACGTCGCCGGTGCGCAGCGCGAAGCCCTCGTCGCTGCCCTCGGTGGTGAGCAGGCCGGTGTCCCAGTTGCCGTCGGGGCGGGGCGTCGCCCGGAAGACGCCGCCGCGGCTGTAGGCGGGGTCGGCGACGAGGTGGTCGAGCTTGTTGTCGCCCGGGTTGGTGGGGCCGCCGTCGGGATAGGCCCAGGAGCGGCCCGCGACCCATTGGGCGGTGGAGGAGAAGTCGGCGGTGAAGACGGGCGTGCGGCGGGGCGCGGGCAGCACCGGCCCGCGGCCGTCCCCACCGCCCGGGGCGAGGCGGCGCGTCAGGCGCCGCAGCCAGGCGAGCGTGTCCGTGACCATGGGGTGGTTCTGCCCCCGCCGGCCCGGATCACGCCCGCGTTCTCGCTGGGAGTAATCACATGAACACGCTCAGCGAGTGCGGGGTGCCGTTCCGCGTGCGGCCTCGATGAAGGCGCGGATCAGCTCCGGCGACTTCACCCCGCGCTCCCGCTCCACCCCGCTGGAGACGTCCACGCCCCAGGCGCCGGTGGTCTCGACGGCCTCGCGCACGTTGCCGGGGGTGAGTCCGCCCGCGAGCAGCCAGCGGCCCTCGGGCGGGGTGAACTCCGCCGAGCCCCAGTTCCACGGCTTGCCGGAGCCGGGGTCGGGGGCGTCGAGCAGCAGCAGGTCCTCGCCGAGCTCCCCGCAGCGGGCCACCTGGCTCGCGGTGGCCCGGATCAGGGTCCGCCCGGGCGCGCGCAGTTCCTCGTAGTACTCCGGGCCCTCGTCCCCGTGGAGCTGCACGGCGCGCACCCCGCTGCGCTCGGTGAGCCGCCGTACCTCGTCGAGCGGCTGCCCGCGGTACACCCCGACGGTGAGCACCTCGGCGGGCACCCGCGCGGCCAGCTCGCGCGCGGTGGCGGCGTCGACGGTACGGGGGCTGCCGGGGGCGAAGACGAAGCCGATGGCGTGGGCTCCGGCGCCGACGGCCACGTCGACGTCCTGCGCGGTGCGCAGCCCGCAGATCTTGATGAACACGTCAGCCATACGCCGAAGTCAACCACCCTCTGCGTCAATGCAGGAAACGCGGCAATCCGATGGGATGCGACTGACCACAACAGGCGTATTATGTCGCCAACGACATAATACGCTGCGCGGCATGGACGATCTGCACGTGATCGAGCTGGAGCCCGAAGTGCGGAGCTGGCTTGAGCTGCTACCGGACAAGCAGTACCTGAAGGTGGAGGAGTACGCGGAGCTGTTGGCCGCCCACGGCACCTTGACCCCCATGCCCTTCGCTCGCCCCCTCGGGAACGGGGTGTACGAGCTTCGACCCACGATCGACGGCGTCGCCACGCGGATCACGTACTGGTTCGCGCCGGGGCGCAGGATCGTGCTCCTCACCGTGTTCCGTAAGACGCGCATGCATGAGGCGGCCCAAGTGAGCCGCGCGGTCACGGCTCGTATGGTGTGCGAGAAGGAGCACGGAACGGCCCACATGACGTACAGCCGCGGCGAGGAAGGGAACGCCCCATGAACCACACCCGCTGGAAACTGGCCCGGGAGAGGAAGGCCACGGGAGCGCACGGGGAGTCGGCCGAGGTCGAGGCCGAGCGGGCGGAAGTCCGGCTTGCGATGGCGTTCGCCAAGGCCGTGTACGACAGGCGCAAGGCCTTGGGCCTGTCCCAGGCCGAACTCGCCGCGCGGGCCGGGCTCACCCAGGCGAAGATCTCCCGCGTGGAGGGGGCTGACGCCGTGCCCACCCTGCCCCTGCTGCGCCGCCTCGCGCACGCCCTCGACGCCTCGTTGAACATCGCCTTGGGCGACGACCACGAGCAGGTCGTCTTCGTCGCGCGCACGGCCGCCTGAACGCCCGAGGGCGGCACCCCCCGCAGGGGGTGCCGCCCTCGTTCGAGAACAGCCGATCAGCCTGGGGCCGATCAGAAGTCCATGTCACCGCCCGGCATGCCGCCGCCCGCGGGGGCACCGGCCTTCTCGGGCTTGTCGGCGATGACGGCCTCGGTGGTGAGGAAGAGGGCCGCGATCGACGCCGCGTTCTGCAGCGCGGAGCGCGTGACCTTCGCCGGGTCGATGATGCCCTCGGCGATCATGTCGACGTACTCGCCGGTCGCGGCGTTCAGGCCCCAGCCGATCTGCAGGTTGCGCACCTTCTCGACGACGACGCCGCCCTCGAGACCACCGTTGACGGCGATCTGCTTGAGCGGGGCCTCGAGGGCCAGGCGCACGGCGTTGGCGCCGGTCGCCTCGTCGCCCGTGAGCTCGAGCTTCTCGAAGACCGCGGAGGCCTGGAGCAGGGCCACGCCGCCACCGGCGACGATGCCCTCCTCGACGGCCGCCTTCGCGTTGCGAACGGCGTCCTCGATGCGGTGCTTGCGCTCCTTGAGCTCGACCTCGGTCGCGGCGCCGGCCTTGATGACGGCCACGCCGCCGGCCAGCTTCGCGAGGCGCTCCTGGAGCTTCTCGCGGTCGTAGTCCGAGTCGGAGTTCTCGATCTCGGCGCGGATCTGGTTGACGCGGCCCTGGACCTGGTCGCTGTCACCGGCACCGTCGACGATGGTGGTCTCGTCCTTGGTGATGACCACCTTGCGGGCGCGGCCCAGCAGGTCGAGACCGGCGTTCTCCAGCTTGAGGCCGACCTCCTCGGAGATGACCGTGCCACCGGTGAGGATGGCGATGTCGCCGAGCATGGCCTTGCGGCGGTCGCCGAAGCCCGGGGCCTTGACGGCGACGGACTTGAAGGTGCCGCGGATCTTGTTGACGACCAGGGTCGACAGGGCCTCGCCCTCGACGTCCTCGGCGATGATCAGCAGCGGCTTGCCGGACTGCATGACCTTCTCCAGGAGCGGCAGCAGGTCCTTGACCGAGCCGATCTTGGAGTTGACGATCAGGATGTACGGGTCGTCGAGCGACGCCTCCATACGCTCCATGTCGGTGGCGAAGTACGCCGAGATGTAGCCCTTGTCGAAGCGCATGCCCTCGGTGAGCTCGAGCTCCAGACCGAAGGTCTGCGACTCCTCGACGGTGATGACGCCTTCCTTGCCGACCTTGTCCATGGCCTCGGCGATGAGCTCGCCGATCTGGGTGTCGGCGGCGGAGATGGAGGCCGTGGAAGCGATCTGCTCCTTGGTCTCGACATCCTTCGCCTGCTCGAGCAGGGCGCCCGAGACGGCCTCGACGGCCTTCTCGATGCCACGCTTGAGGGCCATCGGGTTGGCGCCGGCCGCCACGTTGCGCAGGCCCTCGCGGACGAGCGCCTGGGCGAGCACGGTGGCGGTGGTCGTACCGTCGCCGGCGACGTCGTCCGTCTTCTTGGCGACTTCCTTGACCAGCTCGGCGCCGATCTTCTCGTACGGGTCCTCGAGCTCGATCTCCTTGGCGATGGAGACACCATCGTTGGTGATCGTGGGGGCGCCCCACTTCTTCTCAAGGACGACGTTGCGACCCTTGGGGCCAAGGGTGACCTTGACGGCGTCGGCGAGCTGGTTCATCCCACGCTCGAGACCGCGCCGGGCCTCCTCGTCGAACGCAATGATCTTGGCCATCTGAAGTGGTCCTCCCGGACAGCGGTGGATTGCTCCAGGACCGCGCCCGCGCCCGCGACGGACGGCCTGCGTGCCCGGCGGTTCCTTCCCGCCGGACGCTGCGGGCCTCACCGACCCGGTCCTTGTTCAGTAGCACTCTCACCAGGAGAGTGCTAACGCCAATGATTAGCACTCGACCCCCGCGAGTGCAAGCGGCTTGGGGGAACACCCCAATGAACACACCGGAGACGCGCGAGGGGCCCACATCCCGTG
>NZ_JBHXNP010000118.1:0-27114 GCF_042719495.1 Streptomyces sp. NPDC058525 | reverse complement strand
CCTGATGAGAGCGGCAGGTGTGTCCACGCGCTCTGCCGTAGGGGCTGCGACCATGGACGACCGCCTCTTCTCACGGTCGCAGCCCACCCAATCCGCCGCACAGCCCGCCGCGGCCTATCGAGACTGGGTGCTGTCGGCGCCTGCTGCACGCGCCCGCCCTGCTCATGCGAGCGTATCGTCCACGTCCTTGTGCCCGGTGAGCGAAGCCGGAGCGTGGTCGTGCAGCTAGCTCGAGTCGACTGCGGGAAGGAGGATGGCCTTCATCCGTGAGCCGTCGCGGCAGTCCTCGGCATGGTGCCGGACGAGTCCTGCTTCCGCATGCTGGTGCATGCAGTGAGCGCACGCCCTTGTGTGCGCCAGTGAACCTCAGGCCGGAGCCGTGACGTTTCAGCACCCGGGCCGTTGGGCTTGTCGATGCACCGAGCCGTCCCCCGGCTCCTCGAGTGCCGAGCCCCGATTCCTCCCCGGAAGTCGGGCGCCCGCCGCCGACGCGTACCGGCCCCGGCGGAGATCCCCGAGCAACAGCCGCGGTGGGCACCCCTGGACCGCAAGGAAGCGCGCCTGCGCCGCGACCAGCTCCGTTCCCTGGCAGCGCTGCGCCGACAGGTCGGCCGCAACCGCCAGGAACGAGACGAGATCATCACCGGCAGCACCCCGATCCGCGTCGCGGTCGACTTCCTCCTGCACCACGCCGACCCCCTGAACGGCGAAACCGAGAAGCGGCTGCTCACGTCAGCCGTCACCGTCACCACCCGGAACTACAACCCCACCGAGCTCGCGGCCTTCACTGCACTCACCGCGCTCCAGGAATCAGCCGCCCCTGAGAAGGTCTTCGCAGTCTGCAACCTCACGACCAAGGCCCTGCTCCAGATCGAATACGAAGCCTCCGCGCGCGCCGCCACCACGTAACCGGGGCCCGGCTCACCCGGCAGCAGCGACCGGCCCGACACCGAATCGCGGAACATCCCCCACGCCCACGTCCTGCGCAGCCGCCGGAATCGGAGAGGATGGCGGAGGATCCCGCCGTGGTCCCGGCCCGGTCGGCGCTGACTCCGCCACCAGGTCGGGGCGTACCAGGGTCACGTCCAGGAGGTCGCGGCTCCCCCAGGCCGCCAAGAACGTCGCCCCCGTCCACGGGTGTCCGGGCGCGGCCGAGGTGAGGTGCTCGGACACCCGCCGGGCCAGCTCCGGACGCAGCGATACGGTCCGGCCCACCGCGCGCAACCGGCCTTTGTGGCCGTGGTGTCCGAGGATGAGGGGTCCGGGCGGGTCAGGGTGCCGGTGACGGCACCGTGCACGGCGCGCAGCTGGGCTAGGGGGTACCCCATGCCGGCGCCCGACTCACCAGTGGCGTCATGTCCCTGACTGGCCTTCATACCTCTCATGCGCCGACTCCCTTGGCTGTACCGGATGGCGGTGGGCGCCGGTATGCGCGGCGCTACAACGGGACCGGCACAGCCACGTCCTCATCCTGTCCATCCCATGCAATCCAGATCACGACAGGCCCCCGAGGGCGAACCCCAGCCCGATCGCGACGAACAACGCGCCCAGTGCGCTGAACAGCCACCAGAAGGCGGTGCCCTCGGCCGGGAGGGTCCAGCGTGACGGGTCTGCCTGGTCGTATCGGACCTCGACGCGGGCTCCGACGGGAAGGGTCCTGTCCTTGGGTCGAGCGATGTTGGTCCTGGTTTCCATTGCGCGGCCGTCGCCCGTGCTCCAAGTGATGACCGGGTAGTAGACGGTGGTTCCGACGCTCCGGCTGGTGCTGCCGCTATCCGAGGCCGGCGCGATCCGGGTCTCCTCAAGACGGGTCACCACGCCCCGCGCGGTACTGCCCTCCCTCAGCAGGAACCGGACGCGTCGGATCTTGAGGGAGGCGACGACGCCGATGACCGACCCCGCGGCGGTGAAGACCGATGCGAAGAGGAAGAGGATCTGGGAAGCAGACACAGGGTCGTCTCGATTCTGGAGCCGAAGAACTCCTGACAGCATGCCAGTGCGGCGATCTCCCCTTACGGCAGGTGCGTGGCCGGGACGGCCCTCAGCGCAGCCCCGTCGGCGGTCTCCTCCCGGAGGAGGAGGCCGGACCAGGCCGCAGGTCCCGGGAGCAGGGGTGGACGGGAGCGGGGTCCTCGTGCCCTTGGGCGATGTGCCGTACCAGGGCGGGTTCCTAGCCTCGGGGCATGCGATCACACGAAGCGGACGTTGCTCAAGGAGACCCCGTGACCACTGTCAGCCCCGTCGCGCGCCGCGCCTTGGCCGTGGGCCTCATCCTCGCCGCCTGCCTCACGTCCTCCCCCGTCCTGGCCACGGCCGCCGGGCCCCCCGCCCAGGGCAGCTCCGGGGCCGGACTGGACCGGTACTACCGCCAGCACCTCGGCTGGGGCAGCTGCATCAAGGGCCCCGACGACACCACGGGCCGCGATCTGGACCAGGCAGGCGTGCAGTGCGCGGACGTGACCGTCCCCCTGGACTACGCCGACCCCCGGGGGCGCACGATCACCGTGGCGATCTCCCGGCTCAAGGCCACCGACACCCGCCACCGCATCGGCGCGATCCTCCTCAACAACGGCGGTCCGGGCGGTCCCGCGCTCCAGTCCCCGCCGCAGGCCCGCGCGTCGATGAAGGAGGTCGGCGCGCGCTACGACATCGTCGGCTTCGACCCGCGCTTCATCGGGCGCAGCACCGCGCTGGACTGCGGCTTGCCCGTCGGCATGACCTGGCTGTCCGCCGGCACCGGCCGGGCGGGCTTCGACCGCCAGGTCGCCCTGCAGAAGAGCGTGGCCGACAAGTGCCGGGCCACCGACGCCGCGGTGCTCCCCCACATCACCACCCGCAACACGGCCCGCGACATGGACGTCATCCGCGGCACGCTCGGAGAGCGGAAGATCTCCTTCCTGGGCTACTCGTACGGCACCTACCTGGGCACGGTCTACACTCAGATGTTTCCCGGCCGCCACGACCGGATGGTGCTGGACGGGGCGATCAACCCGAGCGACTACCGCCCCCGGCTGCTGAAGGGCACCGAGCGCGAGAACGAGAAGGCGCTGTCCGACTGGGCCGCCTGGGCCGCGGAGCACCACGACGCCTACGGCCTCGGCCGCAGCCGCGCCGAGGTGCTCGCCGCCGTCGACCGCATCGTCGCGGCGGCCGCGCGCGGTCCGCTGACCATCGGCGCCGGCGCCGATGCCTTCCGGATCGACGAGAGCCAGGTGCCGCTCCTCCTCTTCTCGGGCATCGCGGACGACACCGCCCCGGCTCGGGCGTCGTTCGGCGAGCTGCTTTCCGTACTGGCCAAAGCCGCGGAGGGCCGGCCGACGACGGTGCCGCCGATGCTCGTCCCCGAGCTCCGGTACGTGCTGCGCGGTGAGGGCGAGCCCACCGGCGCGCAGTCCGCCGTCATCTGCGGGGACGTGGCCGCCGCGCGCGATCCCGAGCTCTACTGGCGGGACATCGAGCGCAACCGCACCGCGCACCCGCTGTTCGGCGCTCTGACCAACAACATCAACCCGTGCGCCTTCTGGGACTCGCCGCGCGAAGAGCCCACCCGGGTGCGGCGCGATGCCCCGGCACTGATCGTCGCCGCCACCGGTGACCCGCGTACGACGTACAAGGGAAGCGTCGAGCTGCACAAGCAGCTGCCGAGCTCCAGGCTGGTCACCCTCGAGGGCGCCAACCGGCACGCCCTCTTCGGGCGCTACGGCAATGCGTGCGTGGACGACCAGGTCAACCGGTACCTGGCCACCGGCAAGCTGCCGCCGAGGGACCGGACCTGCGTCAAACAGGCGGAGTAGCGGCCCGCGGTTCTTCGAGGTGGAGGCCCGGTTCCCGGAGTCGGCCCGGCTCTGGCCACCAGGGTGTGCAGGTACTTCAGCTGCGCGGCGGTGGCCGCTGGGAGAGCTGATCAGTCGGGAATGGCGAGTCTCAGATTCCGAGCCGTACGCAGCACGTCGCGCGAGCTGAGCCCCTGGTTCTCGTCGACGAACTCCAAAGTGGCGTCATCGAAGGCTGCGCTGGGTGGAGGCACGGCCCCGGGGCCAGCGATCAGCCGGAGGGTGGCTCGCAGGGTGGCGTTTCCGGGTGTGTCGGGGCCGCCTGAGGGAAAGGCTGCGGCGAAGTACGGCAGTGGCGTTCCGCCGGGGTAGACGTTGGGGCCGTTCGCGGTGAACAGCCCGAGCCGCGGTCCGGGGCCGCTGTTGATGCGGGCCATGAGCTTGGTGTTGAGGCGGCGGGGCAGTTCGGTCCCCGATGCCGCGAGCGTGGGATCGGTCAGATACACCTGAGCCTGGACGAGCGCCTCCAGAGAATGGGCGACGAGCTCTTCCTTCGCCCCAACGTCGGGGTCCTGATGCAAGGTCTCGTGCAACATGATCGGTCCGAGCTGGCGGAAGTCCTCGAAGCGGTAGCGCTGGTTGAAGAGGATGTTCGGGAGGGTCTCGCCTGGTCCGGGCGGGTTGACCTGAGCGGTGGTAGCTCCCGGCAGGTTCGCGAACCGGACGCTGGTGAAGACAGTGCCGCTACGCAGTGCCGCAATCCCCGGCTCCCCAAACGTGCACAGCAGCGAGGCCGCCGCTGCCCGCAGGACCGGATCGGGCACGGTACGGCGCAGCCCGGGGTCGGTGAGGAAGAGCTGGACGCCTTGGGCGGCACGGAACGCCCCGCATCGGCGGCCGAGAGTCGAGGCCAGCCGCTGTGCGAGCTGACGCTCACTCGGCGCGGGCCCGGTGGCGGGACTCATCGGACCTGAGGCCGGATACACCTGCGGCGTGAACAGCGAGACATCCGTCGGCGGGAACGGCCGCTGCGCCAGGATCTGATCGACGGTCTGCTGCTGCGCGGCGGCCGGTGCGACCAGCGCTGCAAGTGCGACGGTCACCGTGGCGAGCCCAACACCGAACCGGCGTCGCAAGGACGAAGAGACATTCATGACTCTCAGACAAGGGCACAGGCCAGGGGAAACAGACCGCCGCAACGCCCCGGATCCCCCGTGCAGCGCAGCGACCTACGCCACACGAGCCAGCTCTCGCGACTCCAGCCGCCCGGGATCGTCTGGACGGAGCCACTTGTCGTTGGCGCTGGCACGGACTTGGGCGGCGGCCCGGACGTTGGAAGCAAACTCTCGTACGGCGAACCCGGCCGCACCGATGATGACGAGCCCGGCAATGACCGACAGGATCAGCTGCTTGTTGCGCCGGTTCTCCGCGTCCTTGGCCTCAATGTCGTCGTAACCGTACGCGCCGGAGGAGTCGACGCAGGTGTCGCCCGGCTTCATCTCCTTACCCTCGCACTCAATCAGTGACCGCCTCGAGCGGCTACCGATCATCCGATCAACAGATCGGCCCCGCGAGGGGCAATGCACTCAGCCGCTCCTGGCTCTTGGTCTCCCCCTGCTTCCGCGCCCGCGGCGTGGACCTCAAGCAGGGTCGGCTGCGCTCCAGGACCACGCCTATGACCCCGTCGATCCGGCAGCCCGGGTCAGGTCCGCGAAGTCGGCGGCAGCGGCAGTGTGCAGCCCGGCCTCCGCGTGCCGGCCGGGCCCCGGCAGCAACAGCGGCCCTGACCGCCCCGCACGTCGCAGCCTCACGCTGTACCGCAGCGCAGGACCGACCGAAGGGTGCGACACGCCCGGGCATCCAAACCCAGGCCCACCGACGGTGCGGGCCTATGCAGAGCACGGCGTCAGCATCGACTGAAGAGTTCCCCATGGCGCCGGCTCTAAGAGGGTGCTCCGGGCGCAGCAACGCGACGTACGGCCTACCGCCCGCAGACGGCAGGTGCCGTCCTGGCGGCCGAGGGCCAGGTCGCGTCATGCGTCCGTGAGCCCGGCCGCCCATGCTGCGCGTCTGCGAGGTTGGGGGCGGTGCCAGCGGGGTGTAGGCAAAAGACCCGTCCCGCTCCTCCAGGACACGTGGGGCGTCACCCCGGGAGGTGACCGGCCCCGCCGTCTACGGGGCGATGGGGTTCACCCACGGGACTGCGTGAGAGGGCTGGTTCGGTCGTGCTTGGCCATGCGCTCGATGCACTCAGACCGCGGTCGGCGTCGTCCGGGCGGCTGCGAGTTGCAAGATCCCAGCGCCGTCGAGGTCTCCCGACCCTCCGACGCCCTGGCGGCGAAGGAAGCCACCGACGACACGCTGAGCGGGCTGCTCCAGTTCCTGTGTGAATCCCTGCTCCTGTACGCCCTCGGCGGCGCCTCCCACGTCATCGGCGGCCCCGCCGGCTTCTACCCCAGCCCGCCTGCCACCACCACCGCGGCACTGTCCGCGTCGTGAGTACCCGTGCCCCCTGCCCACATCTTCCGGTCAGGGGGCACACCGGTGTGGAGGCGGGCGTGGGGCGGGGCGGTAGGCAGCTCCCGCGGGTGCTGCTCGCGCCGGAGGGCCGGAGGGGTCAGCAGCCCCATTCCTGGTTCATGTCGAGGTCGCCCTCCTTGGCCTGGGTGAAGGAGAACCAGTTGCCCGAGTCGTCGCGGAAGATCGCCTCCGTGCCGTAGGGCCTGTCCTGGGGTTCCTGGAGGAACTGCACGCCCCGTGCCTTGAGGGCCTGGTAGTCACCGTGGATGTCGTCGGTGGACAGGACGCCGGCGCCGAGGATGCCCTTGGAAACGAGGGTCTTCATGGCTTCGGCGGACTCGGGGTCCATGGCCGGCGGGCCGGGGACCATGAGCGTCAGCACCACGTCGGGCTGGTCCTTCGCGCCCACGGTCAGCCAGCGCATGCCGCCCTCGCCCATGGTCATGTCCGTGCGGACTTCCAGGCCGAGCTTCTCGGTGTAGAACTCCTTGGCCCGGTCCTGGTCGAGAACCCAGACGGTGGAGATGGCGAGACCCTTGATCATGTCGTACTCCTGCGTAGTCGAGCGGTTGCTCCGCCACCGTAGGCAGGAGCGGGGTCAGGGCGCTTCTTCTGGATTGCGGACTTCGCCCGCCCCGCTGCCGGGGAACCCGCCGGCCCACAGCATGGCGTAGCAGCCGGGGATCAGGGCGGCTCCACGCCCGACGTGCCGCGTGCGGTATTCGCTGGGCGAGAGGCCGGTCTGCTGCTTGAACCGGGACGAGAAGGTGCCGAGGCTGGAGAAGCCGACCAGCCGGCAGATCTCGGTGATCGACAGATTGGCGGTGCGGAGCATTTCCTCGGCCCGGTCGATGCGGCGCCGGGAGAGGTACTGGCCAGGGGTCTGTCCATACGCCTCCTTGAACGCGCGCACGAAGTGATAGCGCGAGTACCCCGCGTGAGCTGCGAGAGTGGCGAGGTCGAGAGGGGTGGCCCAGTCGCGGTCCATCGTGTCCTTCGCCGCCCTCAGCTGCCTCAGCCGTCCCAGATCTCTCGCCATGCCTTCCATGCTGGCATCCGCAGGGCTCCAGGGGCGTGTCGCACCTGCGGGAGTGGCTGGCTCTGGGGCTGATCGACCTGGTGCGCGGGGGCGAGGACCCAAGATCCGCGACGGAGTCCAGCTCAGTGGTGGCCGGGGTCGTCTGGAGGTGCTGGGGTGGCGAGGAGCCCGGCGTTCTTGAGCAGGTCGCCGATTTCGGTGGTCTCCAGCTTGCCGATCAGCCGGTCTCGCAGGGCTGTGGGTCCCGGCAGGTGCATTTCGTCTCCGTCGCGCAGCCGGGAGGTCGCGGTGAGCAGGGCGCGGATGTCGTAGGTGGAGGCGAACACTTCCGGTACGCCGCGGTCGATGCCGAGCAGCTGGTAGGCGGCTTCCATGGCGGTGCGTACCGAGTACTCGGTGGTGAAGATGCAGTCGCGAGTGGTTTCGGCGAACTGTCCGATGAACGCGAAGTTCACCGACCCGGCCGGCACGACGTCCGGGCGGTCCCCTGCCTGCCGGGGCATGAAGAACGAGGTGACGTACGGCATCATGACCGGCACGCAGCTGGCGGCATTCGTGGCCAGCTCGGGGATGTCATCGGTGGGGACCCCGAGGTGGTAGAGCCATTCCTGGGTGATCTCCTCGCCGGTGCACTCCTGCATGGGTTTGTTGACGTAGTCGCCGGGGGTGTCCACGAACAGTGAATACACCCAGACCACGATCTGGTCCTTCGGCTGCTGTTTGAAGTGGGGTTGCCGGTTGACCGTCCAGCTCATCAGCCAGCTGGAGTCCTTCACAGTGACGATCCCGCCGGTGACCACTCTCCCGCTGAACGGATCGCGTTTGCAGACCCTCTGGATGTAGGCCGGGATCCTCCGGTCCAGGGTTGTCACGGTGGCCGACTCCCACTTGGTCTGCGGGATGTGGGCCCCGAACACATCCGGACGCCCGAAGGCCGGATCCTTGGCCGCGATCCGCCGCCACAGATCCCACGCGGGTGCCGGCCCTGTGTTCAGGCGGGCGGGGCTGTGGTGGTCGCCGTTGTCGGAGTTCTCGGTCAGAGAGCCGATCGTGGTGAACACCAGATCGTTCTCACTCAGGTCGACACCTCCTGCCACGCCTTCGCGGATCCAGTGCATCCGGACGGCCTGCTTGCGGTCCGCGGCGAGCGCGAAGTCGATGTCGGTGACTTCGGTGTCGTACTGGAAGATCACGCCCTGGTCGCGAAGCCACCCTTGCAGCGGCAGGACGAGTGACTCGTACTGGTTGTATTTGGTGAACTTCAGCGTCGACAGGTCGGGCAGCCCGCCGATGTGGTGGATGAAGCGGTGCAGGTACAGCTTCATCTCCAGCGCGGAGTGCCATTCCTCGAACGCGAACATGGTGCGCCAGTACAGCCAGAAGTTACTGGCCAGGAACTCTCTGCCGAACACCTCGTTGATGCGCTTGTTCTCCATCTGCTGCCGAGTGGCCAGGAACACCTTGATGATGTCTTTCTGTGCCCGGTCGGACAGCGTGAACAGCCCGTCGGTGTGCGCGTCCTGCCCCTGCCTTTCGGTGACCCGCTGCAATGACGAGTTCGGGTCGTCTTTGTTCAGCCAGTAGAACTCGTCCAGCACGCTGGCGCCCTCGACCTCGACCGAAGGGATCGACCGGAACAGGTCCCACAGGCACTCGAAGTGATTCTCCATCTCCCGGCCGCCTCGGATCACGAACCCCTTTTCCGGTTCCTTGATCCCGTCCAGGGCGCCGCCGGGCAGCTTCAGCCGCTCCAGAACGGTGATCCGGCTGCCCGGCATCTGCCCGTCGCGGATCAGGAATGCCGCCCCGGACAGGGAGGCGAGCCCCATCCCGACGAACCAAGCCGTCTTGTCGTCGACCCCGGCCGGCTTGCGGGGCCGTGCGAACGCTTCGTAATTGCCACTGCTGTAGTACATGTTCCACGGTCCCCAAAGGCCAGGTCATGACAGTCTTCCCTACCCAACTCCGACCATCCGGCCACCGCACCCGCTAATACGCTGAACGGGTTTGACTGGGCTTTCGGACCGACTGTCAACGGGCATTCAGCGGTGTCCCCAGTGGCGCCCGGACAGGATGCCGAAGTAGGACTGCCCATTCGTGACGAGAACGGCCGGTGGTCCCGTGCGCCGTCCTCCTCGGAAGGCGTACGGGACCACCATCACGACCGCGCTGCGTGCGGCCGGCGCGCCGTGCGCCAAGCCCGCGCACCACACGGGTCCTGGGGCGCGGGCCGGCCGTGGAGCCCGGGCTACTTCTGATTGATCGGGAGAGCCAGGTCGGTGACCTGGTACCCGCTGGGGATGGAGCCCTTGTCGGTGGCCTTGCCGGTCAACACGTCCACGGCGTAGAGGCGGTAGGCGCCACTGTTGTTGCCGATGGCGGCGAAGCCGTGGTTGGTGCCGGCGGCCGGGTTGTAGTAGATGTCGAATCCGGCGTCGAGGGCGGCGTTGACGCCGAGGTTGCCGGTGGGGGCGAGGGTGCCGGCGTTCGCCGGGGACTGCAGGGAGATCCGGTCGGCCATCGTGTCGAGGTCGAACAGCGAGGTCGCGGTGGCAGCGTCCAGGTCGTTGTTGGTGTAGGCGGCGCCGGTGACACCCATCGCAGCCGAGGGCGGGGTGGTGGCGTTGGTGAGCGGGCCGTCCACGGTGGTGGTGAGCGGGGCGGCAGCGTCGTCAATGTTGTGGCGCAGGTTCTGCCCGGTGTTGGAGATGACCCGCAGCCGGTTGGCCGCCGGGTTGAAGTCCACTCCGAACGCGGTCCCGGCCAGCGCGACGGTCAGCTGCGACACCTTGACCGCCTTGGCGTTGGTGGTGTTCAGGGTGTAGATGCCACCCCGGTCGCCGACGCCGTACAGCCTCTCGTTCTGGACACGGAAGTCAATGCCGATGAGCTTGGTGTCTCCGGACAGGCCGGAGACCTTGCCCAGCGACCCGGCCTTGGAGGGCTTGGTGACGTCGAACGCGACCAGACGCTGGTCGTTGGTGAGCCCGATGACGCTCAGGGCCTTGTGGTCGTCGGCGGGCAGGGTCTGTGGCGGGGTGCCGGACGCGGCCAGAGCGGGCGCCGCACACAGAGCGGCGAGCACGGTAGTAGCGGATATTGCAATCACAGAGCGGTTTCGCATGATTGCTCCCGGTATTGAGTCCTCGACCAGGATGGCCGATTGCTTGTAGGGGATTCGTCACCGTCGCCGCGGTGGACAGGCCTCAGCGTGAAAGCCACCCGCCCGACCCAAGCAGCGCCGCAATTGCCACTCCAGGCGGGTGCCTTTCGGCGGGTCGGGACGCCTGTCTTGCGGCGCCCGGCAACGGTGGGCTGTGCGGCACGTGACGGGGCAGCGAGATGTGAACACGGTGGTGCTCGAGGTCGCCCCTAGTGCCGCGCGGGGGCTTGATCAACGGGTTCGCAGGTGTTCCCGCCCGGTGGGGCCGTTCCCCTTGGCCTGCCGGGAGCCCACGGACGTCAAGGTTCGAAGCCAGGGGCGGCGCCGTCGCCGATCTCGTCGCCGGCCACCTGCGCCGACATTCCGTGCACGGCGCGCCGCACATGGCATAGGGCCCGGCCGACGTGGCTACGGGCACCGGCCGGATCCCGCAGACGGGGTTCCATCCGCCGCCGGCTACCCGGGGGCGGGGTGTCACAGGGAGCGTGCGGCGCCGCCGTCGATGCGGATCGATTCCCCGTTGATGTAGGCGGCGTCGTCGGAGAGGAGGAAGCGGGCGAGTTTCCCGATTTCCTGGGTGGTGGCGTAGCGGCCGGCAGGGATCTTGGCGAGGAATTCGGGGGTTTCTGGCCAGCTGTTGACGTAGCCGGGCATGAGGTTGTTCATGCGGATGCCCTGGGCGGCGTACTGGTCGGCGTAGAGCTTGGTGAAGCTGGTCAGGGCGGAGCGCAGGCTTGAGTTGACGGGGATCTGCCCCATGGGTTCGAAGGCGGTGTAGGACGAGAGGTTCACGAAGGCGCCCGTGCCTTGTGCCTGCATGTGCGGGGTGACGAGGCGGGCCATGCGGATGACGGAGAGCAGGAGCATGTCGAGTCCGTCGTGCCAGTCCTGGTCGCTCACCTCGAGGAGGAGGTCGTTCCTGGCGTGTCCCGCTCCGTTGACCACTGCGTCGATCCTCGTGTGGTGCCGCAGGGTGTTCTCGACCAGGCGTGTCAGGTCGGCGGGGTCGGTGAGGGAGCCGACGGTGGCGGTGGCGCCCAGTTCACGGGCGAGGTCCTCAACGGTGGGGTCGATGTCGAACAGGGACAGGCGGTAGCCGGCCTGTGCGAGTTCGCGGGTGATGCCCAGGCCGATTCCTGAGCCCGCGGCGGTGACGATGGCGACCGGCCCCGTATTGGGTTCGTCGGCGGGGATGGGCGTGGGGACGGTGCTCATGAAGGGTGCTCCTAGGAACGACAACCGTATGACTGTACGACGATAAGCGTACAGTGGAATGGCTGCCGCCCGAGCCCGTCAGTACGTGATATGGCGTACAGTCGAATCCATGGCGACGTATCACCCTGACCGCGACCAGCTCCTGGTCGAGGACGTCCTGGCCGCGCTCGGGCACCCGGTCCGGCTCGGAATCGTCCGCGATCTCGCCGCTTCCACGGGCGAGCGCACCTGCGGAAGCTTCCCGGTGGAGGTCACCAAAGCCACCGCGACGTTCCACTGGCGCGTGCTGCGCGAGTCCGGCATCACCCGCGAGCGCAAAGCAGGCCGCTATAAGGCAGTCGAACTGCGGCGCGAAGACCTGAACACGCGATTCCCCGGCCTCTTGGACGCGGTCCTGAACGCGGCCCGCCCCGCCGCCGGATCGCCCGAACACGAAAGGCCGGAAGCCGCAGCTCAGGCCCTCTGACATCCAGGGACCCGTCATGGCGAATCCGGATGCGGGGGCTCCAGCACAACACCTTCCCCACGCATACCCTTCGGGGCCCGGCACCAGGTCCCCCGCTCGCTCCGTTGCGTCCCCCGCTGTTTCCCGGGTCGACCGAACGCTTCCTGCTTTAAGCGGGGACCGGAAGGGAGAACGGTTTTGGTGCCTGACACGGGCACCGCCGTGCGCGGTGCGCAGGTCGTGGCCTCTCGCGGAGCGCCGCACCGGTGGCTTCGGCGGCGGAGCACGTTCGAACGTACGGGGAGCGGCCCTGGGCATCCGGCCGCTTCGGGGGCCGCGCTCCGACACAGGCGAGCGCGTCCGGCCGGGCGCTGCCCGTAGATTCCCGCTTCCTTGTGCGGGCGAAGTCGGGGCCGCCCGCGAGCCGAACCGTTCCCACCACCGTCGCAGCGGTCATGAAGCCAATCGACGAGCAGCACATCGCGGAGCCCGGCCTGGTGGTGCTGGACATCACCGGCAGGGACGAGGACACCGTCCATGCAGTCATGACCCGACATCCTGCGCCCGGGACGCGAGCGCCCGTAGCCGACCACCGTCGCCGGTGGGAGGCGCCGGGCCGGGGGTGTGGTCGACGTTGCCTGGGTGTCGTGGGCGGAGGTGATCCGTCGCCGCGTCGAGCGCTGGCAGCGGTACGTCCTACGCGCCCGAGGACATGTCTGAACAGGTCATTAGGATCAGCGCCATGGCTGCTGATCACCACCACGCATGCGCATGCTGCACAGAACACGGGTACGGTCCGCCGCTGTCCTATGGGGCTCCCGCTCCGGCGGCCTGGAAGCCTCGGTATTCCCGGCGGCGGGACAGCGAGCTGACCGCCGACCAATGCGTGATCAAAGGCCGGCATTTCTTCGTCCACGGCTTGATCGAGATACCGGTGCGCGACACTGGAGACACGTTCTCCTGGGGGGTCTGGGTCTCCTTGAGCGAAGCGAACTTCGCCCGGATGCACGACCTGTGGGACGACCCGGCCCGCGAGCAGGAGGCTCCGCACTTCGGCTGGCTCTCCACCGAGCTGCCCGCCTATCCGCAGTCCACACTCCACCTCAAGACCCATGTCCACACCCGCACCGTCGGGCAGCGCCCACTGATCGAAGTGGAACCCACTGACCACCCCCTCGCGATCGAGCAGGGTGAGGGCATCACTGCCAGCCGCGTGAGGGACCTTGCGGACTTGCTCCTCCGAGGCTGACAGCTTCATGGGGCCGGACAGCACCCGCCTCCTCGGCCGAGCCCCTTAGGAGCACGCGTGCGGGAACTGGTCAGGGTCGGGCATGGCTCTCAGTCGATCGGGCTGGGGCAGGGTCGCGAAGGTGCGCCCGGCTACCCGGAAGGACGGGAACCCGTGGTGGTCTTGTTCGACCGAGTCGGGCAGAGCCAGCGCCAACCGTCGCGCGGCACTGTCGGTGACCATGATCAGCCGAGCGGGCTGTGGAAGTACCAGAGGTGGCCTTCGAGGTCGCGGGTACCGTACTCGCGCACGCCGTAGGGCTGGTCCACCGGCGCATTGAGGATGGCTGCCCCGTGCTCCACGGCGTAGGCGTAGTGGGCATCGGCATCGTCCACGCCGATGACGACCATGCTGCTCACGCCGCCGAGTTCCCGCGGTGAGCGGTACCCGTCGCCGCTGGGGTGCAGCCAGATCGCCTGGTCCCCTGCGAACAGCTCCCCGTGCACGGCTCGCCCGTCAGGGCCGACCTCCAGTGGCCCTGCGGTCAGCCCGAAGGTGCTGGTCAGGTACGCGTGCGCGTCGGTCAGGTTGTCGTAGACCAGCAGCGTCGTGGTGCTGCGGATGGGGGTGTCGAGCATCGTCATCTCCTCCATGATCGAGAACAGGTGTTCCGGTGAGGCGGCTCCGGTGCGAGCGATCTCGCCGTTGATGGCTCGCAGATGCGTACTCAGCCGTGCGGCGGCGGCCAGGTCTCGGTCGGTCTCCGCGGCATGGCGGGCGACCATGGATGCGAGGTCCCAGTCCGGGTCGTCAAGAAGCGAGCGGATCTCAGCCAAGGAGAACCGCAGGCGGCGCAGCGCGAGGATGCGGTAGAGCCTGACCACGTTGGCGTGGTCGTAGAGGCGGTGCCCGCCGGCGGTCTGTGTTGAAGGGCGCAGGAGGCCGGTCTGGTCGTAGTGCCGCAGGGTTCGGACGGTCACTCCGGTCAGATCGGCCAGCTGACCGACCCGCCAAGCGGCTCCACTGTCGGGTCGTGTGCGTTCCACAGGATCGACTGTAGAAGGTGACGTCGGGGCGCATTCAAGCCCGACATGGCCCGAGGTGGATTCGGCGAGGAGCCTGCCGCAAAACGCTTGAGACCCGGGGCCAGGACCAGCAGGGTGACGCCCTGACGGCCGACCGCGCATCGTCTGTCCGGCTTGAGGGAGGCCAGTCAGATGGTCTCCGAGGTCCCGTCGGCTGTCTGCAGGATCCGACCAGCGGCCCACCTACCTAGCGTGGCCGGATGGCCGGTCCCCGACCTGGATGGGGGGGTACTCGGTGTGTGGTCGCGGCTTCGACGAGGCCGCGCAGGGCGGGGTTGGCGATGTCCTCCCGCGTGCGCACCTTCACATGGCGCATGTTGGCGCCGGTGCCTTCGAGGAGCCCGTCGGGGTCGGGGAGGCCGGTGCCGTAGTAGAAGCCGAAGACGACGTGCTTGGTGAACGGGGCCAGCCAGCAGAATTGCTCGCTCATCTTCTTCGGACCGGTGCCGTAGCCAGCGGAGCGCTGGCTGGTCCAGACGACCTCGACGGTTGGGGGCAGAACGTCAAAGATGAGAGCGCGGCAGGCCTCGGCCAGGTTCCGGATACCTTCGGGTGACTCCTGGATCATCTCTCGGAAGACGCTGTCGTCGGTGGTCACAATGCCCTTGCCAGCCATAAAATCGCTCTGCCTTCCGGTGTGCGGTCAGATGTCGCCGAGTACAGCATCCAGGCCGCGCATGGCGTGGATTGCCAACCACCGCCCGTGAGTACGCGCGCCGCCGGATGGAGCCGGTCACCTGCGTCCTGCGGGCAGTCACCGCCCACGGCACCTAGCATCACATTCGTGAAGGTTTCACACATCCATGTCACCGTGCGCGACCTGGAAGCGGCAGTCAGCTGGTTCCGCAGTGTTCTGGAGGTCACGCCCGGTTTCAGGGACGAGCGGATGGCGGAGTTGCAGCTCGGAAGGCTGGGCCTCGTCCTCGATGAGGGGCCCGCGGACAGCCAGGCCACCATCGCTCTCGCGAGCAGCGACTGCGATGCTGACTACGCGCACCTCCTGCGTCGGGGCGCCGACACACTGGAACCACCCGATGACCGGCCTTGGGGCACCAGGGCGGCCTACCTCAAAGGGCCGGGGGCGATCACGATCGAGATCGACCAGCCGCTGAGTGGACGGATCCCGGACTGACTCCGCTGCCGCCACCCCCTTGTCCCGACCGAGTCCAGTGGCCGCAGTTTCCCGGGGATCCCGTATGGCCTAGAACTTGATCCCAGGGCGCGCAGCCCGCGTCGACCAGGCCGCCACCAGCCCGCTCAGGCCCGCGCCGATCACCACCGCTCCCCGTACAGCGTCGGCTCGGCAAGCACCGCCCACACCGCCTGCGGAGGCCGATGAACCAGCTGGTTTCGGACGGCCATGGGAGAAGCTTCTTCTGCCGGAAGGGGAGGCTGTTTCAGAACATCCCAGCCGCGCCCAGACCGGGCTACCCGCCGCCGCGCTTGTCATCGTCCCACCGTTCGCCCAAGTGGTCGGGTCGGCTCAGGCGGACTCAGTTGCCCCTCACGGGTCGGTCCACGGCCTTCGGGCCCGGCAGCACGTGCAGAGCCTGAAGCTGCGGTGGCGAGCCAGCCCTCCCGCTGGTTGCCTGGATGAACCCGCACCCCCGCGCAAGGAGTGATCATGAGCGCCGACAGCCAGCCGAGCAAGCAAGCCCAGCAGATGCGCGACAAGGCTCAAGAGCTGGAGCAGGCGGCACAGCACGCCACCGATCCGGTACAGCGGCAACGGCTGAAGGACAGGGCCCTGCGCATCCGGGAGAAGGCCGAGCAGGAGTACGGCAAGGGCAGTGGAACCATGGACCCCATGTAGACCAGGCCCGAGCGACCTACTCCTTTCGGGATCGAGGTGCGAGCCGCGTCAGCCGGCGGCGGTGGCGCGGACCAGATCGCTCACCACGTCGCCCAGACTCCCCCGACGCAGATACGCGGCGCGCTGACGGGCCGCCCCGCCTCCAGAGCTCCGCACCCTGTAGAACAGCTCCTCCGCGAGCTCGAGGTCTCCCGAGGCTGCCAGCCCGGGCGCGGCCCGGACCAGGAGCCGCTCCGTCAGCGCCAGGGCCGGTTCGTACTCCCCTCGCCCGGGGTCGAGGCCTTCGCCCGCCAGCCCGTGCCGGGCAGCGAGCCCGTGGGCAGCGTGCAGGCGCCCGGCCGGTATGTCGGGCGGCGGCCGCCCGTCCCCGATGTCGAGCAGCAGTGTCGTGGCCAGGCCTCGCACCAGTGCGGTGAGCAGGAGCACCACGTCGAGGTCTGCGTTCACGTCGCAGACCCGGATCTCCAGCGTCGGCACGTGCTCGGAGGGGCGCGCGTACCAGTAGATCATCCGGCGGTCCAGCAGGGCGTCGGTGTTCACCAGGTGGTCTGCCAGGCGCTCGTAGCCGACTTCGTCCAGCACGGGCGCCGGCCCCACGCCGGGCCAGCGCGCGTGCTCCACGGACCTGCGGCTCGCCCACCCGCTGTCGCGCCCGAGGGAGAAGGGCGAGTTGGCGGCGAGGGCCTGAAGTGTCGGCAACCAGGGGCGCATGTGGTTGGCGAGCGCCAGGGCTTGACCGTGTCCGGTCACCCCGACGTGGATATGGCAACCGCACACCATTCCATCGTACGAACCGATCAAGGAGGGCCACCGGGCGGCCATCCGCCCATAGCGCTCTCCCGGGGTCACGGGCAGCGGACTCCCCGGTGGGCTCACGGGGGTGCCAGTGGCCACCAAGAGGCATCCCTCGTCGGCCGCCGCCTCACCCATCACCTTGCGCAGCAGGGACAGTTCGGACCTCAGCTCCGCGAGGTCGGCCGTGGGCCGGGTGCACGTCTCGACTTGCGCTCCGAAGAACTCCGGCTGCACCTGTTCGCCCAGGACCGCGCTCGCGGTTCTCACCACGCGGGGGCCACGGGCCACAGGCAGTCCCGTTCGCCGGTCCACGAGCAGGAACTCCTCCTCCACCCCCACCGTCAGCGGCAGTGTCGTTCGTGCGCGATCTACGCCGCAGACCGGGGCAATCACCATGGCGGACATGAAGGAGCCCTTCGTCGCACGGGCCGGAGAAAGCCGGAGCCGGCTCTTCCGAAGCACCTCGCGCCTACCCCGCTACTCGGCCGCCAGTCGCTGCGAGAACCGCCTCCTCAGCACCCCTCGCCCCGGCAACCGTTTGACCTGCGCAGCCCCCCGCCGCTGTTCTACGGTGCCGTTGACGGCTCCGGGCCAGCGCGACCTGAAGGCAGCTGGGCCAAGCAGCACACGGCAGGCGTGACCGAGAGTGCCACGGTCACCGCAGCAGCCGGATACATCCCACAGGCGGTGGAGCGCGCCCTGCGCCTCGACCAGCGCATCTCGGTGGCCCGGCAGCTGCAGGAAGCCATATTCACCGATTTCCCTCGCACCGACCGCGTCGAAATCACGGCCCAGCTCGCTGACCGCCCTGGATACCAGTCGTCTCTGCGCCCGCCGACTGCGTAGTCGGCCGCTCCCAGAGGCCAGAGCACGGCCATGGTGACGAGCAGACTGATCCCAATGCGTGGGTGGGCGTGCCGGGCTTCCCTTCGTGCTGTCGGGGCCCGACAGCACGAAAGGACGGGAGTAGCGCGGTCACATCGGCGTGAGGACCGTGTCGATGATGTTGACGGTGGCGTTGGCGGTCTGCACCTCGCCGCAGACGATCTTCGCAGTGCCGTTGACGGTAAAGGTCTCCCCGGATCCAGCCGTGGTCAGAGAACCTCCCTCGAGCGTCTTGAACGAGCCCTTTGCGAGCTCGTTCGGTGTGATCTCCTCGCCCACTACGTGGTACGTGAGGATCTTGGTCAGCTCGGCCTTGTCCGCCAGGATCCTGTCCAGATCCGCCTTGGGGATCTTCGCGAACGCCGCGTTGGTCGGGGCGAAGACGGTGATGCCCTTGGCGTTGTTCAGAGTGTCGACCAGGCCGGCCTTCTTGACGGCCGTGACCAGCGTGGAGAGCTCAGGGTTGTTGGACGCCGCGGTGGCCACGGGGTCCTTCGCCATCCCCTCGAAGCTGCCGGAGCCTTCCTTGGGTACCGACGCGCAGGCGGGGCCGAACGGATCGCCCTGCTGGGAGCCGGCGAACGCCGGGGCTGCCGCCGCGAGGACGACAGGGAGACAGAACGCCGCTGCCGCGATTGCGGCGGAGCGGGTGATGCGATGCGTAGCCATGTGCATCTCCTTGCGGAGGCGGGGCCCGTCGCGGTCCGCCCCTCCCGGGCCCGTTCGCCCCCCTCACCCATTCATTCGTCGCCGTACGGCAGACGGATGCATGGAGGAACACACAAAAAGTTCCGTATGGGAGAGATGCGCCCCGATTGCCTCGAAAGACTGCGTCTCCGCAGCTAACCCATCCTTTGTTGGATTGGCACCGAATAGAGGGCATACCGTCCGGATGCGGCGCGAGTCGGCAGCCGACCCGTAGCGACGGAGTCCGTTGCACCGCGTCGGAACCGGGCGCCGGAGCCTCCTGGGGAGCCAGCCGTGACGAGACCTTCCGCCCAAACTTTTCAGCGGCAGACCGCGCCTGTCGACGATGCGCCCGGCGCTCCGGATGTCACCGTCGAGGCCGCCTTCGCCCGCGTGCTCGCGGAGATCACACAGATCGACCACGTGTCGGTCACGAGCAACTTCTTCGACGAACTCGGCGCCGATTCCATGGTCATGGCCCGGTTCTGTGCGCGAGTCAGGAAGACCGGAGGGCTGCCATCCGTGTCGATGAAGGATGTCTACCGGAATCCGACGATCGGGAGCCTGGCCGCGGCACTTGCCGTTCCCGCAGCCGCTCAGCCACCCGCGCCGGAGCCGCCCGACCCGCCGACGGGAACTCCGCACTACCTGCTCTGCGGCTCACTGCAACTGCTGACCTTCATCGGCTACGCCTACCTCATCGCCCTCTCCGGAGTACTGGGCTACGAGTGGATCGCTGCCGGGTCGGGGCCCGCCGAGACGTACCTGCGCGCCGTGCTCTTCGGCGCAGCCGCCTACGTGTGGCTGTGCGTTCTGCCGATCCTTGCGAAGTGGCTGCTCGTCGGCCGGTGGAAGCCGGGCCGGATCCGGATCTGGAGCCTGGAGTACTTCCGCTTCTGGATCGTGAAGACACTCGTCCGGTCCGCCCCGCCAGTTCTGTTCGTCGGTTCGCCCCTGTACCTGGTCTACCTGAGGGCGCTGGGAGCGCACATCGGCCGCAGTGTCACCGTCTTCTCGCGGAACGTCCCTGTCTGTACCGACCTGCTCGTCATCGATGACAACACGGTGATCAGGAAGGACTCGTTCTTCCCCTGCTACCGCGCCCGGGACGGCCTGATCGAGACGGGTCGGATCTCCATAGGCAAGGACGCGGTCGTCGGCGAGGCCGCCGTCCTCGACATCGGGACCACGATCGGTGCGCACGCCCGCCTGAGTCATGCCTCCGCGCTGTACCGGGGCCAGGCAGTGCCGGTGGGTGAGCACTGGCACGGCTCTCCGGCCCTGCGTGCCGATGCGCCGTACCCCGTGGTCCATCCGGTCCGCTGCGGCCTTCCGCGCCGGGCGGCGCACGGGATCCTGCAGGTGCTTGCGGTACTGCTCGTCTATCTGCCCCTGTCGTTCGGTGGGGTGGGCCTGCTACTGGCTGAAGCGCCGCAGTTGGCCGCCGTTCTGGAACCGGGGCCAACGGCACTGGCCTCATGGACGTTCTACACCGAGGCCCTGGCGGCCTCACTGGCCCTCTTCTGCGGCGCGATCTTTCTCGGCTTGCTGGTCATCACGACGGTCCCGCGCGTTCTGGCCCGCGCCGTCCCGCCGGACAGGGTCCACCCGCTCTACGGCTTCCGGTACGGGATGCAGCGGACCATCACCCTGATGACCAACCGGCGTTTCCTGACCAGGCTGTTCGGTGACAGCTCCGGCATCGTCCACTACTTGCGCTGCCTCGGATACGGGCTCTCGCGCGTCGAGCAGACGGGCTCGAACTTCGGCACCGAGGTCAAGCAGGACTCCCCGTACCTGAGTTCCGTAGGGAGCGGGACGATGATCGCGGACGGGCTGTCCATCAACAATGCCGAATTCTCCAGCACGTCCTTCCGGGTGTCTCGCGTGATGATCGGTGCTCGCAGCTTCCTGGGCAACCGGATCGCGTATCCCGCGCGCGGCAGGGTGGGCGACAACTGCCTTCTCGCCACCAAGGTTTTGGTGCCCGTCGAGGGAGAGACCAGGCAGGGGGTGGGGCTGCTGGGCTCGCCAAGCTTCGAAATCCCCCGGTCTGTACAGCGGGACAGCAGTTTCGACCCCTCGGGGACCGGCGAGGAACGACGCCGTCGGCTGCCCGCCAAGAACCGCCACAACGCGGCCACCATGGCCTGGTACCTGCTCACACGGTGGCTCTGCTTCTTCCTCGTCTCCTTGCTGCTCGCCGTCGCCGTCGAGCTCTACGACGTTCTCGGCGCGGCGGTGGTTGCCCTGGCCAACGTGCTGGTATTGGTGTTCACCACGTTGTACTTCGTCCTGGTCGAGCGCACCGTCGTGCGCTGCAACCCGCCCGGCCGGCTGTTCTGCTCGATCTACGACGTCCGCTTCTGGCAGCGCGAACGCTTCTGGAAGGTTCCGTCCGAGACGTACCTGCGGCTCTTGAACGGCACGCCGTTCAAGAGCGTGGTGTGGCGGCTGCTGGGCGTCCGAATCGGCAGCAGGGTCTTCGACGACGGCTGCTCGCTCACCGAGCGGACGATGGTCACGATCGGAGACGGCTGCACGCTGAATGCCGGCAGCGTGATCCAGTGCCACTCGCAGGAGGACGGGGCCTTCAAGTCGGACCGGACTGTCATCGGATCCGGCTGCACGCTCGGCGTCGGAGCTTTCGTGCACTACGGGGTCGCCCTCGGCGACGGGGCGGAGGTGGCGCCCGACTCCTTCCTCATGAAGGGCGAGAGCGTTCCCCCGCACGCGTACTGGGGCGGAAACCCGGCCCGGCAGATCCGCCCTGGCGACGAGACCCGGCGGGCACCCAGCAGAGAAGGTGAATCCGATGCGCACCCCTGACAGGTCCGCAGCCGCAGCCGCAGCGGCGGACGAACCGGAAACGACCGAAGCGCAAAGTGCAGACACTTCGCTCACCGGCGAAGCGTTCACGGGCGTACCGCGGTGGAGCAGTACGCGGGAACCTGGATCGGCCGAGCACGAAGCGCAAGTCCCCGCCGAGCTGATGGCGGCGCTGCGCCGACTGGCACTGGACCTTGGGGTGCCGATCCCATCTGTGCTCCTGTGCGCGCACGTCAAGGTGCTCAGCGCCCTGTCCGGGGAGCCCGAAGTCGGGTTCGGCTGCGTTGCCGGGCCGGACGGCCCGACCGTGCTGTGCCGGCTGACGGTCGAGACGGGTTCGTGGCGGACGCTGCTGCTCGCCGCCGACAAGGCCGTGTCGGCGTTGGCAGCCCACCACGGCTCCCCAGCAGCGGTCCCCCGGCCCGAACGGGGTCTCCCTGCCCCCACCGCCGATGACGTCTTCGACCCGTACGGCTCGGACTGGCCCGCCGACGACACTGCGGCGCTCCGGGTGGCGGCAGCGGACCGAGGAGCGCGGTACGTCCTGCGGCTGAGGTATCGCACCGACGTGCTCGACGGGGACTGCGCCGTCAGGATCGCCGGCTATCACCTCACCGCACTGGCCCTGATGGCCGCCGACCTGGATGCCGCGCCACGACCGCAAAGCGTTGTCGGCCCGCAGGAGCTGCACCACCAGGTCGTCGGACTCGCCGGTCCGCAGCGGGACCTGCCGGACCTCCGCGTCCACGAACTGTTCGAGCTGCGCGCCCGCTCCCACCCGGACGCGGTGGCAGCCGTGCAAGGGCAGCGGCACTGGACGTACCGCGAACTCAACGCCCGCGCCAACCGGCTCGCCGGCGCCCTTCTGACCCAGGGCCTGCGCCGGGAGGAACCCGTCGCCGTGGTGAGCGAGCGCAATTTGGGCTGGATGGCCGCTGTCCTCGCGGTCCTCAAGGCCGGCGGAGCCTATTTGCCGGTCGAGCCCCACTTCCCGGCCGACCGCATCACCAGCATGCTCACCCGCTCCGCATGCCGCTTCGCTCTCACCGAAGCCGGCAGCAGCGCCGCCCTCGACCGCTCCCTGGGTGCGCTGGCCGAGATCAGGACGGTGTCCATCGACACGATGTACGAAGGCGCCGACGAGGCGGCCAACCCCCAGGTCCCCGTCCCTGCGAACTCGCTCGCCTACATCTACTTCACCTCCGGCTCCACCGGTGAGCCCAAGGGCGTGATGTGCGAGCACGCGGGCATGCTCAACCATCTCTACGCCAAGATCGACGACCTGGGGATCGGCGAAGGGATGACCGTCGCCCAGAGCGCTCCACAGTGCTTCGACATCTCCCTGTGGCAGCTCCTCGCGGGCCCGCTCGTCGGCGGCCGGACCCTGGTCGTAGGGCAGGACACCGTGCTGGACGTCGAGCGTTACCTCGACACGCTCATCACCGGCCGCGTGAACGTGTTCCAGGTCGTTCCCTCATACCTCGACACCCTGCTGTCGTCGTTGGAACGCAACCCGCGGGAGCTGCCGGACCTGCTCTGCGTCTGTGTGACGGGCGAGGCGCTGAGGAAGGAACTCGTCGCGCGATGCTTCGCGGCCCTTCCCGGGATCCGGCTGGTCAACGCGTACGGGCTCACCGAGACCTCCGACGACACCCACCACGAGGTCATGGACCGGGTCCCCGACACCGACCGCATCCCGTTGGGGCGCCCCGTCGGCAATGTGCGCGCCTACGTATTGGGGCCCGCTCTGGAGCCGATCCCGCTCGGCGCACCCGGCGAGATCGTCTTCTCCGGCGTCTGCGTCGGCCGCGGCTACGTCAACGACCCCGAACGCACCCGGCTCGCCTTCGCCACCGATCCCCGCCACCCCGGCAGCCGCCTCTACCGCAGCGGCGACCACGGCCGGTGGCTTCAGGACGGCAAGCTGGAGTTCCTCGGCCGGCACGACCGCCAGGTCAAGGTCAGCGGCTTCCGGATCGAGCTCGCGGAGATCGACAGCGCCCTGCTGCGCGTGCCCGGGGTCACCGGCGCAGCCGTGATCGTCGCACGGCCGGAAGGCCACGAACCGTACGTGGCGGCCTTCTACACGGCTTCGGCCCCCGTGGACAGCGACCGACTGCACGATCTGCTGAGCGCGGCGCTACCTGTGTACATGGTTCCGTCGGTCTTCTACCGGCTGGACCGGCTGCCGGTAACGGCGAACGGCAAGACGGACACGAAGTCGCTGCACTCGCTCACGGTGGAACTCGGCCGGGCGGGCACCGGACAGGACCCTCCCGCCACCCCGTCCGAGCAACAGCTCGCCGCGGTCTGGTCCCGGGCCCTGGGAACTCCGGTGAACCAGATCGGGCGACAGGACCGGTTCTTCGACCTCGGCGGTACTTCTCTCTCCGCCCTACGGGTCGTGGTCGCCCTCGACCGGAAGATCTCCTTCGCCGACCTCACCCGCCACCCACGCCTGTCGGACCTGGCCCAACTACTGGACCGCCGCCCACCACGTCGCGGCACACGGTGAAAATCCCGGACACCGGACACCCGGAAACCCGGACACCTGACCGAGAGGAAAGACGATGTCCATCTCCATCCCCGCCCTGAGCCCCCGAACACCGCAACAGCAACAGCAACAAGGGGCCCTCCCGCCAGTCCTGCACATCGACACGCCCGCCGAGACGATGGACTGGCTCGCCCGGAAGCGAGGCTCACTGCTCTCTGCCATCGCAGAGCACGGCGCCGTACTGGTCCGCGGCATGGACCTCCACCACCCGGCACAGGTCGGGAATATCCTTCACTGCCTGGGCCTCGCACCCATGACGGAGAGGGAGGCCTTCACGCCTCGCCAGGGCTACGCGAACGGCGTCTACTCCTCGGCGAAGTGGCCTCCGAACCAGCCCATGTGCATGCACCATGAGCTCAGCTACGCAGACACCTTCCCCTCCGTCCTCCTGTTCGCCTGCCTCAGCCCGCCCACCGTCGGCGGCGCGACCGCCCTCGCGGACTCGGCGGCCGTCCTCGACGCACTGCCTTCCGCCGTGTCCGAGCGCTTCGCACGCGAGGGCTGGCTGCTCGCCCGCAGCTACGGCAACGACATCGGCGCGTCCCTTGCGGAGTCCTTCGGCACCGACGACCGGGAAGAGATCGAGGACTATTGCCGGGCCCACGCAATCACTCTCGCCTGGCAGCCGGACGGCACTCTCGTGACCAGGCAGCGACGCCCAGCCGTACTGCGCCACCCGGTCACAGGACGTATCTGCTGGTTCAACCAGATCGCCTTCCTCAACGAGTGGACGATCGACCCAGAGGTCCGCGCGTACCTCCTCGCCGAATACGGTCCCAACGGGCTGCCCTTCAACACCTTCCACGGCAACGGCGACTCCATACCCCCCGAGACCGTGGGGCTCATCAACTCCGTCTACGAGGCCCACACGGTACGCCGCCCCTGGGAGGCCGGGGACCTTCTGATCGTGGACAACCTGCGCACCGCGCACAGTCGGGAAGCCTTTCAAGGGCCCCGTGAGGTGGTCGTCGCCATGGGCGCCCCGCTGCACTCGCACGACTGCGCACCGACCATCGAGGTGTCCTCCCCATGACCACCACCGACCACATCGCACTCGACCATGTCGCACTCCACCCTTCAGGGGCCCGGCTCCGCGTACCGTCGTTTGCAGTCATCTCCGGAGCCCAGGTGCAACAGACCGTCCTGGGACGCCAGAAGAACATCGTGCAGGTGGTCCAGGATGCCTACCGCCTCCACGGTGCCGGCCTGACCGTCAACCCGCCTTCGTCGTTCCTGCGCTTCCCCGACCGCCGGTCCTCCCGCATCATCGGGCTGCCCGCCTCTCTGGGCGGCACCGCGCCGGTGGACGGCATGAAGTGGATCTCCAGCTTCCCGGAGAACGTGGCGTTCGGGATACCCCGAGCCTCCGCCGTCCTGATCCTCAACGATCCGGCCACCGGCTACCCCTTCGCCTGCCTGGAAAGTTCCATCATCAGCGCCGCGAGAACCGCCGCGTCGGCGGCGCTGGCGGCCGACCGGCTCAGCCGCGGCCGCTCCCGCCCGGCCCGTATCGGATTCTTCGGGGCAGGACTGATCGCCCGCTACGTCCACACCTACCTGGCAAGCACGGGATGGAACTTCGAGGAACTCGGTGTGCATGACCTGGCGCCCAGCAGCGCCTCCGGATTCCGTACGTATCTGGAGCAGACGGCAGCCACCGGCCGGATCACCGTCCACGATTCGGCTGAGGAGCTCGTACGCACCAGTGACCTCCTGGTGTTCGCCACCATCGCCAGCCGGCCACATGTGACGGACCCCTCGTGGTTCGCACACCATCCCCTCGTCCTGCACCTGTCTCTGCGCGACCTTGCCCCGCAGGTCCTGCTGGCCTCGACCAACATCGTCGACGACATCGACCACTGCCTCCGGGCCGAAACCTCGCCGCACCTCACCGAACGCCTCACCGGCAGCCGCGCCTTCCTGGCCGGGACCCTGGACGACGTGCTGGCCGGCCGGGTCGCGCCACCGCCGGACCGGACCACGGTGTTCTCTCCGTTCGGCCTCGGAGTCCTCGACCTCGCCGTCGGCAAGTACGTCTACGACGAGGTGGCCCGCCGCGGGGAGCTGCGGATCATCGAGGACTTCTTCCACGAACTGAACCGGTACGGGTGAGTCCCCTCCCCCTCACCGCCTGCGCGGAACCCCGAGCGCCCCTCCCCCACAGAGGGCCGATCCGCGGAGTCCGTCCTGACCCGAGGAGACCATCGTGCGCCTCATATCCGTTCCCCACGCCTTCAACGAAGACGACCTGTTCATCGACCTGCGACCGGTGATCGGCTGCCCGCTGTTCCTCAAGTGCGAGGGATTCAACTTCGCCGGATCGGTCAAGCTGAAGGCCGCGACCGAAATGGTCGAGTCCGCCGAACGGGACGGCACCCTCCGCTCGGACTCCATCCTGCTCGAGTCCTCTTCCGGAAACCTCGGCGTCGCCCTGAGCGTGATCGCGGCCAGCAAGGGATACCGGTTCATCTGTGTGACGGACTCTCGCTGCAACCTGGCGACCAGGCTCATGATGGAGGCCCTCGGCAGCACCGTCCACGTCATCACCCACTACGAAACCGGCAGCAGCTTCCTGGCCGCACGGCTCGACTACGTCCGGCGTCTGTGCGACTCGGACGACAGGTGTGTCTGGCTCAGCCAATATACGAATCCGGCCAACTGGAAGGCCCACTACCGCAGCACGGCACCGGCCATCGCCCGCGGATTCCCCGAACTCGACGTCCTCTTCGTAGGAGCCGGAACCACCGGGACCCTCATGGGATGCGCCCGGTACTTCAGCGAGTGGCACCGCCCGGTAAAGATCATCGCGGTCGACAGCACCGGTTCGGTGTCTTTCGGCGGCGCCCCGGGACGGCGGATGATTCCCGGACTGGGCATGAGCGTGCCTCCACCACTTCTCGACACGCGCCTGGTCGACGAAGCAGTGGTCGTCGACGAATCCGACTCCATCCAAACCTGCCGGGCCCTCGCCCGCCGGGGCTTCCTCTTCGGCGGCTCCACCGGCACGATCGTCAGCGGGGCAACCCGCTGGCTGGCCCAGCATCCCGGCACCCGGGAAACCGCTGTAGCCATAGCCCCTGACC
>NZ_JBHXNP010000117.1:0-27123 GCF_042719495.1 Streptomyces sp. NPDC058525 | reverse complement strand
GCGGTCTTCCTCCTCCCGGTCCAGATCAGCGTGCTCGGCGTGCCCAGCCCGGCCGTCACCCCGACGAACCTCCTCTTCAACGTGGTCGCCGGGCCCGGGGCCCTGTGGCGCTACCGCCGTGACGGCGCTTCGCGCGGGGGTCTGGCGCGGCGCCTGGTGCTGTGGACCCTGCCCGGAGTCATCACCGGCGCCGCGATCCGTGTCTTCGCCCTCCCGGGCCCCGGCGTCTTCCGCATCCTGGTCGCCGCACTCCTCCTGCCGCTGGGGAGCTGGCTGTGCTGGCGTACCCTGCGCCCCTCCCGCCAACGACCGCATCCCAAAGCCGCAGAACCGTCCCCGGCGGCCCTCGGCGGCCTCGCCCTGACTGTCGGCGTCATCGGCGGTGTGTACGGGATCGGCGGCGGCTCGCTCCTCGGCCCGGTCCTAGCGGCGCGCGGCATGTCGTTGGCCCGTATCGCGCCGGCGACGCTCGCCGCGACGTTCACCACGTCGGTCGCCGGTGCCGTCGCGTACACGGTGCTGGCCACGATGAGTGAGGGGCCTGTGGCGCCCGACTGGTGGCTGGGTCTGGCCTGCGGTGCGGGCGGGCTGATCGGCGGCTACCTCGGTGCCCGCCTCCGGCCCCGCCTCCCGGAGGCGTTCCTGCGCCTGCTGCTCGGCATCCTGGCGGCCGGCATCGGCGCCCTCTACGCCGTCCAGACCCTCACGTGACCTGGGTGTTCTGCCTGCCCGGTCTAGGGTGGAGGGCGTGCACTACTACACGGTCAGCGAGGCCGCCGAGCTGTTCGGCGTAAGCAGCGATACCGCCCGCCGCTGGGCGGACGCCGGCCGGTTTCCCTCGACAAAGCAGGGCAGTAGGCGCCTGATTCCGGGCCCGGCGCTGGCCGCGTTCTGTGTGAACCTCGCACAGGAGAACGCGGAGGAGTCGCAGGCGACGACCTCGGCCCGCAATGCCATGCCGGGCATCGTCACCCGGGTGACTCTCGGGGACGTTGCCGCGCAGGTCGAGATCCAGGCCGGCCCCCACCGAGTGGTCTCCCTGCTGCCCCGCGAAGCCGTCGAGGAACTCGGGCTGGAGTCCGGCGTGGCGGCCACCGCCCGGGTCAAGTCGACCAGCGTCCACATCGACGTCGGCTGACCTACGCCTGTCTCCCATCCCCCTCCACAGCACGCTTCAGGGGATCACCGGGACGGGACGGCCTGGCGGCACAGCTCTCCCATGTCCCCGGCGCCCGATCCGGTGCGGGCCGGGCCGGTCGGTGCGGTCCGGGGCCTTCGGCCGCGCCTTCCCCTTGGCCTCAACTCGAGCCTTCGGTTTCGCTGCGGGGGTCAACAGCCCGTTTCGGGGCAGTGGCCCGGCGGGGCTGTGCCGGTCCTGGCCGGGCCGTTCTGCGGAGTTCGGGCGTAGTGGTTCAGGTCTCGCGGGTGGGGCCGCGGTCCTTGGCGGTGGGGCGGCGGGCTCGGCGGGGCATGCCGGACCGGACGGGGCGGTCTATGCCAGCCGCAGGGTGGCGATGGCGCCGCCGGTTTCGGGGGCGTTGGCGAAGGTCAGGTCGATGCCGAGGGCGCGGGCTTGGCCGGTGGCGATGGTCAGGCCGAGTCCGTGGCCCTTGCCGCGTTCGGGCGCGCTGGTGCGGAATCGCTGAGGGCCGTGGTCGAGGAGTTCGGCGGGGTAACCGGGGCCGTGGTCGCGGACTTCGACGACCGGGCCGTTCACGGTGACCACGAGGGGCGACCGGCCGTGGCGGTGTGCGTTGACCAGGAGGTTGGTCAGTACGCGGTCGAGTCTGCGCCGGTCGGTCTGTACGACGGTGTCCGCGGCGATGTTCACGTGGGCTTCGAGGCCGGTGGAGCGGAGGGCTCGCTCGACCAGGGACCCGAGCGCGTGCGGGGCGAGGTCCGGCTGGTCGTTGCCCGCGTCGAGGCGGGAGATCTCCAGCAGGTCCTCGGTCAGGTGGTGGAGGGCTTTGAGCCGGTCGGTGATCATTTCCTTGGGGCGGCCATCGGGGAGTAGCCCGGAGGCTGCCAGGCAGCCGGTCAGGGGTGTGCGCAGTTCGTGGGCGACATCGGCGGTGAAGCGTTTCTCGGACTGGATCCGGTCTTGCAGGGAGGAGGCCATGGAGTCCAGGGCGGTGGCCACTGCCAGGACTTCGTCCCCGCTGTTGTGGGGGCCGTGCGGTGTGGTCATGCCGACGCGGGCGTCGAGGTCGCCGCCGGAGATGCGGCGGGCGACCTCGGCCGTGGCGTCGAGGCGGCGGCTGATGCGTCCGGCGAGGAAGATCCCGGCGAGGGTGACGGTGCCGGCGGCGAGCAGCGCGGAGCCGAGGATGGCGGTGTCCAGGTGGGCGAGGTAGGAGAGCGTGTCGTCGTAGGGGGTCGACACGGCCACGATGTGGTCGTCGGCCTTGGCGGCGGCCCACATCGCGGGCTCGCCCTTGTGGGTGCCGGGCATCGTGCCCCGTTGTCCGTCGCGGACCAATTCCTTGAGCTCGGCGGGGAGTGCGGGCGGGTCGAGGACGATGCGGGTGTTGCTGAGGGAGCCGCCGTAGGCGTACTTGGCCAGGGCGGTGTCCAGCGCGGTGGCGGCGTCGCGGCGGACTTCGCCGACCGCGTGGCGGCCCACAACGTTGTGCACGATCACGCCGAGGACGGTGGCCGCGGCGCAGGACACCGCGGTGACGGTCGCGGCGATCTTCCAGCGCAGCGTGGAGCGTCGGGCCAGGAGGGACCGCCGGAACGGCAGGGACTGCGCGACTCCGGCGCCAGCGCGGATTCGTGCCCAGGCGGCACGGGGCCGGCTGCTCATCGGGGCTCCTCGGTGGAAGCGGGTGCGCATGCGCCCTTGCTGGGACGGCATTCGTCGAGGGTGAGTTCCCACAGGCTCATCGCGGTGCCGTCCCAGGTGTAGTCGGAGACGCTGACGTAGGCGGGGTTGGAGCTCGGTTCGCGGACCGAGAGATGGCCGGCGACCAGCTCCACGCCTTCGATGACTGCTTTGCGGGCGAGTATGCGGGTGACGATGCCGTTGTCGACGGTGTAGACGCGCAGTTCGCTCAGCCGGCCGTCGATGTCCACAGCGACGATCAACTCGGGCTTACCGCTCTGTGTGAGGTCGTGGTAGACGGGCTCGCGAAGCGGGCAGCCGCCTTTCGTGCAGGCCGCCAGGGCCGCGGCGGCCCGCGGGTCCTGCTGCCGCCCCCGGCCCCCCTCTTGTCCGGCCGCCGCGGCGAAGTCGGCCTTGACGACGGCCAGCGCGTCGACGTCGCGGAGGTCTCCGGTGGGAACCGGGGGCGCATCGGGCACCGCGACCCGCTGGCTCGGCGCGTTGTCCGGCGGCAGCGGTCGGTGCTCGGGCCACAGGGTCCGGGGCGCCGCCACCGGGGTGTGCGGGCCTTCGCTGTGGACGCCTTGTACCCCGGTGCAGCCGGAGAGGGCTGCGAGGGATCCGCCGATGGTGAGGACGAGGCGGAGCAGGCGGGCGTGGTGGGGCTGCGGGCCGTGAGTCGGCTGCATGCGCGGGCGTCCTTCGTATTCTTGCGGGCGTCGCGGTCCGGGCGACGGCTCTGTTCGCCCGACTCTGTTCGCCGGCTCTGTTCGACGGCTCGCCGCGGCGAGCCGTCGCAGAGGGGGTGCGTGTTCGGTCCGACTCCGGTGATTCGTTTTTTTGGGGGATTCCCCGGCTGTGATGCGTGTCGGAAAGAAGGTACGGGGGTGGTGTTGCACGCCCCGGTAGGCGGTGTAACGGCCACCCCCACGTTCTCCGACGGGATTGCTACCTGGACCGTTCGTCTGCCGGCCGGCGGTGCGCGTCCGAGTGCCTTGACCATCGCAGGCGTTGTGGACGAGTGACATCAGGGCCCGCTTGTGCAGGAGCCCGACAGCAGGTCGGAGCCGTTTCGGATTGTGCCGCGGCGCGGCTGGGCAGCGGCTGGTCACCGTCACGCCGTAAGGAGGTGGGTGCTCTCGTTACATTCTCTACGGCAACCCGCAATACCGTTCCTTTACCTTCGGGTTGCCAGTGTGAAAATGGCGGCGCCCGAGCCGCTTCGGACGAGAGGAAAAGCATGAAGACCGGCCGCAACGGTGTGTTCCGCGGTGCGGTGATCGCCGTCGCCGCAGTAGCCGCTCTCGTCCCTTCGGCCGGTCTTGCATCCGCCGGCTCGCCCGCCGTGTCCCTGCCGCCCGGCCCGGGGGCCACGATCGCGGTGTGCAGCCCGAGGCTCCAGGCGAGCACCGGTTGCACGAGCCCGGCCGGCATGAGCCGGGACTCTTCCGCCGACAGCCCTCATGGCACACCGGAGGGGGGCGTCAGGGCCGGAGCCGAAGGCATCAGGTCCACCGGCAGGATGCTGCTCCTGGCCGGTACTGGCGCCGCCGCGGCAGCCGCCGCGCATCTTGGCTTCACCCTGGCGCGACGCCACACGGCCGGCGAAGACGTCTGAGCCGGCAGACCCGACCGCACGTGGTCCCGTGCAAGAGCGGCTGGTGCCGCGACAAGTGCACCTGACTCGGTGCTGTGCCGGCACGTTCGCGCCTCCCTGAACCGGAGAGCCGGTAGTCCCGAACCCTCGCGCATGGGGTGGCGGACTACCGGCTCTTCGGCTTGATCGGCTCCGCTCTTTCGCGAGGGAGCCCGAACGCCACTGTCCCCACTCCGCGACCAGGGCCGCACCAGCCACGGTTGCGGTTCTGCGCCGATGCCTCGGCCCGGGGCGGATTGCTGCCCGTCCCGGAGCACACCTCGCTCCGCCCGCCCTTCCTTCGCAGCGCCCTGCCCGGGACTCGTCGGGACCGGCACCAGGGCCGACACACGAACGAGGGACAGTCTGACGTTGACCGTTACTTTGCCGATGGTTTGTCCACATATTGCGTCCGTAACGTGGAAACCACACCGCACCAGAGCGCACATCCCCGCCCCCCAGCGGTCGTCCCCCACGGCATAACCAACGAGGTGTATCCCCCATGAGCGCGACCCACAAGGCCCGCCGCCGCAACCTGCGCACCGCTGTCATCACCGCCGCCGTCCTGAGCGGCATCAGCCTGCCCATCGGCGCCGCAGCCGCCCAGCCCCCCACCCCGCCCGCGGCGACCACCCTCCCCGCGCCGCTCGACAGCGGAACGGGCACCGGTGACGTCGACAACGGCGGTACCGGCAACGACTGGCGGCCCGGCGGCACCGACGGCACAACGGACGTCGACAACGCCGGCCGCGGGCAGGTGCGGCGTGTGGAGGCCGGTTCCAAGCAGCTTCCCGGCGGATACGTCGCCCACCTCTACAATAACATGAAGGGCTCTACGGTGACCGGCTGGGAGGCGGAGATCCACCGCGTCAAGACCGGTGGCCTGGCCACCACCCTCAAGGCCACCCGCACCACCGTCACGGCCAAGGCGGACGGTCGCACCTTCACCCTCACCCCCTCCGGCCGGGTCTCCGCCTCCGCCCCCACTGCGCCCGGTGGCAAGCCGGACCAGCCGCAGGACCGGATCCAGCCCCGGACCGTCAAGCTCCGCGACGGCGGCACGGCGAAGATCAACTGGATCCTCGGCACGCCCCGCGCCGACCTCTTCGACCGGAGCGGCAAGCCGCAGGGCGCGCTCGAACGCCCCGGTGTCTCCAAGACCCTCCCGTCCGGGCTGAAGGTCACCCTGCGCCACGGCGGACATCTCGTGCAGGAGAAGACCGCCAAGCCCACCACCGCGGAGCGGTACGTGAACCTGCGCGACGGCGGCATCGCGAAGATCTCCAAGAACGGCAACGGCACCTTCAAGGCGACCCTCCACGACCGCAAGGACACCCAGCGGGCGGCCATCGACTCCCGCACCAAGCCGACCGCGGTCCTCGCCTCCGGTCTCAAAGTCACCCTCACCCCCGGCGGGAACATCACCCAGAACTGGAGCAAGTCCCGCCCCGCCGACAACGCCCAGCTCAAGCTGAAGCTCCGCGACGGCACCACCGCACTCGTCGAGAAGGGCACCGACAAGGTCTGGGGCGCCACCCTCTGGAGCGCGAGCCACGACGCCTTTCTCGACGGCATCCACGCCACGAAGCGGCCCACCGTCACCCTTCCTTCCGGCCTGAAGATCACCATCAGCAAGAACGGCACCGTCACCCAGGCCTACAAGGGCACCACCACCCACACCCCCGCCTCGGTCGACGCGAGCTGACCACCAGCCAACGCGACGCCGACGGACCCGCTCGCGCCCATGAACCGGAGGGCCGGCAGCCGACACCCCCGCGCACAGGGTGCCCTGCTGCTGGCCCTCCGCCTGTTCTCCCGACGGACACGGCCGTCACCCCCGCCGACGCGGCCTGCGAGAACTGCCGGGCCGACAGGTCCGGCCGGTCAGGCCCCACCGGGCGTACCTGCCGCGGCATTGGCAGGTACGCCGCCACGTCGTACTTGCACCGAGTCCTCCGGCCTCCCCACCGAGCCCACCGGAAAACCACATCGATCACCTCCAGGAGCCAGACACGTGGCCGCCAAGACCACCCCCGCCCGCCTTGGGCGCAGCCCGCTGCCGCGCTTGCGCAAAAGGCTGCGCAACTCCTTCCTGTTCGCTCCGACCCTCGGGCTGGTCTGCGGATGGCTGCTGGCGACTGGCGCGCTGGCCGCCGACACGGCCATCTTCGAGCTGGACGAGCGGCTGGCCGACGTCGAACTGAGCCAGATCTGGTTCCTGCGCGCCGCCGAGGACCTGGGTGCCTCGGTGAAGACGGCCGCCGGGACCATGGCCGCAGGGATGCTCACCTTCATCGGTGTGGTCTTCTCCATCACCCTCGTGGCCCTGCAGATGGCCGGGCAGTTCTCGCCCCGGGTCCTGCGGCTGTACGTACAGAGCCGGGTCACCAAGGCGACGTTCGCGCTGTTCCTCGCCACGTTCCTGTTCACCCTGCGGGTCCAGAAGGAGTACGCGGGAGGTACGGGCGGCGGTCCGGCGATCGTGCCGTACGTCGGCGGCATGCTCTCCATGGGGCTGGTCGTCGCCAGCCTGCTGGTGTTCGTCCTGTACGTGAACGCGACCATCCGCCTCATGCGCGTCACCTGCGTCATCGACCACGTCTCCCGCGAAAGCCGCCAGGTCATCGCCGACCGCGCCGGCCTCCGGACGGACGCGGCTTCAGAGGCCCGTACGCGGGACACGGTGACGGCCGTTCGGACGATCGGCTACCAGGGCAAACCCGGTGTCCTCCAAGAGGTACACGCCGCCAGGCTCGCCGAACTGGCCCGCGGGCACGACTGCGTGTTGCGGCTGCTGCCGCGCATCGGTGACTTCCTGGCCCCCGGCACCCCGCTGGCCGAAGTCCGCGGCGGCGTGGTCCCCAGCCCCCGCCAGGTGCTCCGGTGCCTGGATTTCGGCGCCGACCGCACCATGAAGCAGGACGTGGCCTTCGGACTGCGCCAACTCGCGGACATCGCCGCCCGCGCCCTGTCGCCCGCCGTCAACGACCCGAGCACCGCCGTCCAGGCACTGGACCACATCCACGTCCTGCTCGCCGACACGGCCCGCAGGCCCTCCGGCGACCTCCTGCACACCGACCGCAACGGCACCATACGGCTCATCGAACCCGTCCCCGCCTGGACGGAACTGGTCGACCTCGCCCTCACGGAGATACGCCTCTACGGCGCGGGATCCCCGCAGCTCACCCGACGGCTGGCCGCGGTCCTGGACGACCTCGCCCGCAACGCCCCGGCCGAGCACCTGCCGTGCCTCCACCGGCACCAGCGGCTACTGGAAGAGACCGTCAGAGGCACCCTGCTCCTGCCCGGCGACCAGGACTTCGCCCTGATCCCCAACCGCCAGGGCATTGGCTGACACGCCTGCCGGCAGGGCCGGGAGGTCCCCGGTCCTGCCGGATGACCCACCCGCTGCGCCGGGCTTCCAGCGGTACGCCGGCGGTGGCCGCTCCGCACCACGTACGCCGGGCCAGCGCACCGAACGGCACCGGCCCGGCTGTAATGACGGCATGAGAGCGCGAACGCCGATCGCATGCATCCTCGTCCTCGTCCTCGTGTTCGCGGTGGCCTGCACCCAGAGGAACGAGACACTCGATCTCAGCCGTCGGCCCACCCGCACCCTCGCCCCCGAACAGGCCCCGGACGCCGGCACGCTCGGCCGCTTCTACCGTCAACATCCTTCCTGGGCTCCCTGCAAGGGGCAGCCCGGCTTCGACTGCACGACCGTGAAGGTCCCCCTCGACTACACCCGCCCCGAAGGCGACACCCTCGACCTCGCGCTGGCCAGATCCCGCGCGGCCGGACCGGTACGGCGAATCGGTTCGCTGCTGCTGATCCCGGGCGGCCGAAGCCGCCCGCGCGTACGCACGGGCCTGCCAGGAACGCTCCGGCAGGCTCCTGCCGCACGTGGGAACCGAGAACACGGCACGCGACGTAGACGTGATCCGTGCGGTGCTCGGTGAGAGCCGGCTCAATGCCTTCGCCTCCTCCTACGGCACCAGGATCGCCCAGTTGTACGCGCGGCAGTACCCGGACAGAGTCGGCCGCATGGTCCTCGACTCGGTCGACAACCCCGCACCCCCAGCCACCCCCGACACGCCGGCCCCCGGCGGCAAAGGCGACGGAGGGACCTCTCCGACCGACGGCACGGACGACCCCCTGGAGACGGCACTTCGCACCATGGTCGAAGCCTGCACCAAAGGCCCGGACTGCGCCCTCGGTACGGACCCGGCGGCCGCCATGGGGAAACTCGACGACCTCCTCGCCCGACTGCACGGCAGCCCCCTCCCACTGTCGGACGGCCGTACCGTGGGGCCGACCCTGGCCACCCTGGCGATGATGCAGGCCACCTACTCCACCGACGCGTGGCCACGGCTGGCCGCAGGCTGGAAACAAGCCCTGCGCGAAGGAAAGGGCGATGAACCAGCCGCCCTGGCAGATGAGTTCACCGGGCGCCGCGATGGCCACTACGACCCGGCCCAGAGCGCCAAGACCGCCATCGACGCCCTGGCAGGCGACCCCGACGAGTACCGGCGGCTCCACGAGTCCCCGGACCTGATCACCCGAACCCTCCAGTCGCCGGCCGATGACACCTCTCGGACATCCCCGCACTTCGGCAGGGTGTGGACGTACCTCACCGGTGCCTCACTGTTCTGGCCAGTCCCGCCGACCTGGCGGCCGGGACCCGTCAACCCGGCCGGAACACCGCCCCTCCTGCTGCTCAACAACACCGGGGACCCGGCGACCACGGCCGCCGACGCGGAACAGGTCGCCCGACGCCTGCCCGGCTCGGTCCTCCTCACCAACGACGCCGACGGACACAACGTCTACGGCAAGAACCCCTGCATCGACGCCGCCGTCGACGCCTACCTCCACGAGGGCGCCGTACCCCGAAGCGACCAGTGCCCCGCCCCGGCGCACGCACCTGCCGAACCCGCCCGGCCCGTTCGCGTGAACATCGACCTGCCCATGGCGTCGTAGCCGATCCGCGTTCTCGTCCCGCTCCATCGTGGCCCTGCCCGGCACCCGGCGGGCCCACCCGAGGCGGCAGGGAGAGAACGACCGTGCACATCAGCCGAAGAGCAGTACTGCGGGGCGGGACGGCCACGGCAGCCGGAGCCGCCCTCACCTCGGGATACGGGAGCGGCGTGGCAGGGGCTGGCACCGAGGCGCTTCCCGGGCCGACGGCCTGGCGGGAACTGCGCGCGGCGGTGAGCGTCGCCGCGCGGCCGTACCGCCCGCAGGACTCCGGCTACGCGGCCCTGGCCGGCGCCGACAACCAGCGGTACGCGGCCGTCCGCCCCGCGGGAGTGCTCAGCTCGCCACGCAGGAGGACGTGGCAGCGGCCCTGCGCTGGTGCACGAAGCATGCGATGCCCTTCGCACCGCGCTCGGGCGCCCACAACTACGCGGGGTTCTCCACCACCAGCGGTCTGGTGATCAGCCTCCGCCCCATCCGGCAGGTGGAAGCACGCGGACGCCGGCTGCACTTGGGCGGCGGAGCCACCAACTCCGACGTCTACGCGGCACGCGACGCGGGCCTGTACTTCCCCGGCGGACGCTGCCCCGGCGTCGGCGTCGCGCCGACCTGTTCTGGGCGTGCCGGGGCGGGGCGGGCGGCAACTTCGGCATCAACACCGGCTTCGTCTTCGACGCCGTACCCGTGGCCCGGCTGCGCGCCACGGTCTTCGACCTCTCCTTCGACCTGCACGACGCCGTACGGGTGGTGGAGGAAGTGCGCGACATCCTGGACACGGACCGCGGAGACGACTTCGATTTGCGCATCGGCTTCAAGAACGCGGGCGACGGCACGACCTCCCCGCCTACGTCAACTTCCCCGACCCGGACCTGCGGGACTGGCAGCGCGCCTACTACGGCGCCAACTACGACCGCCTGGTCCAGGTCAAGCGCCGCTACGACCCGGCCGGCCGGTTCCGCTACGCGCAGGCCGTCGGCGCCCCCGGCGTCCGATAGCCGACGGCCCGGTGGCGGTGGGGCGCTTCGCCCCGCCGCCACCGGTGTGCCGGTCCCCGCCCGCCGGTTCAGCCGTCGGTGCGGCGACGGCGCAGGACCACGAAGCCGGTCCCCGCCGCACCGGCGGCCGCGGCGCCGCCCGCGGCGGTCAGCAGCGCGGTGCCCTCGGATCCGGACTCCACACCCTCGGCGCCGGCCTTGACCCCGCCCTTGGGGACGATGGTGCCGGGCTTGGAGGGCTTCACGCCGCCGCCCGGGGTGGTGGTCCACTCCTGGGAGATCTTGCCGTCCTTGGCGAGGGTGACCTTCAGCCCGGACTTCAGGGTGGCCGTGGGCTTGGCGGCATCGAGGTTCGGGCCGCCGTTGTCGTTCTTGTCGAAGAGCTGGGCGCCGTACTCGCCGTTGCGGGCCTTGGACACGACCGCCTTGCCGCCGTCCTGGAGGCGGACGGTGCGTACGTCGTAGTCGTGCCGGTCCTTGTCCCCGCCCGGCTTGTTGCCGGTCCACTCCTGCTTGATGCCGCCGCCGTGCTCAAGGGTGACCTTCAGGCCGGTTGCCAAGGTCTTGGAGGCGCCCGGCTCCTCGAGCGCGCCGACGGCCTTGCCTGCTTTGTCGAACAGTTCCGCGCGCGGCTTGCCCAGGATCCAGTTGACCTTGGCGCTGCCGCCGTCCTTGAGCTTGTGGGTCTTGGGCGCGACCTGGTCCTGCGGCTTGTCGGGCTTGCCGCTACCGCCGCCCTCGGTCATCCGTGCGGAGACCTCGCCGGACGCGGAGAGGGTGAAGGTGTAGGCGTCGGCCTTCCTGGTGTCGGACTTCCCGAACGCCTTGAGCGTGGTCGCCAGGCCCCCGCCCTTGACGCGGTGGATCTCCGCCTCCCAGCCCTTGACCTTGTACTCCTTGGTCGGACCGTCGCTCACGTGCCGGTACAGCTCCGCCACGTAGCCGCCCGGCAGTGTCTTCGCGCCGGCGGCCTCCCGCCGGGTCCGCTCCTGGCCGCCGTTGTCGACGCCAGTGCTCGGCTTGGAACCACTGTCCACGTCCGTGGCCGGCTGGGAAACGGAGGGCGACCGGGCAGGAACCGCGGGGGAATCGGCCATGGCAGCGCCCATGGGCAGGGTGATGCCCGCGAGGGCAACCGTGGCGAGGGTGGCGGTGCGCAGGTTGCGGCGACGGGTGTGGCGGGTCGAGCTCATGAGAGGGATACCTCGCAGTAGTGGGGGATTCGCACCGGGACTCCATATCTGGAGCGGTATGTGAACCACCGTAGAGAGGCAATGTTTTGGTAATGGGTAGGGAATGTAACGGCAACCCCGGCATGGCCATCCAGTTTTGCAACGGAGCCCCTATCTGTTCGCAGTCCACCGGCTGCCCCTGTCGGGGTGAGCGGGAAGACGGCTCACGTATATAAGGAGGAGATCGCCTGATGGGTCTCCGTTGGGATGGAGTACAACCCGCTCTCCGCGGCATGCACGCCGTTCGAAGGGGGCGATCTCGTAGGACTGGCGTAGGCGGGCCAGTCTGGCACGACCAAGGACTTTCGTCCTGGCGCGACAGGGGTAATTGTGCCCTTTACTGGTTCGCAATAACTTGAGGCGGCGTCCGTTACATTGCATACGCATTACCTATCGATTTCCATCGTAGCTTGCTGATCAACCGCCCCGGCAAACGCCGAAGAAACCGGGTGGCCCAGGCTTAGAGGGGATTCCACAATGCGTACGTCCCGCCGTCTCCGCACCACCGCCGTCACCGCCGGCGTCATCATCGGCCTCGCCGTCCCGACGGGTGCCGCCTTCGCCGACACGCCCACACCCGCCGCCTCACCCTCCACGAGCACACCTCAGAACAAGAACGCCAATTCCGAGACGAAGAAGGAGGCCGCCGGCCAGCAGCAACTCGCCGACGGCTACGTGGCAACCGTCTACAAGCACGTCAACAACGGCCCGACCATGGACCTGACGGTCAAGGGGTACGAAGCCGAGATCACCAAGCAGAAGAGCGGCACGCTCGTCACCCTGAAGGCCTTCGGCAAGAGCGCCAGCGAGAAGCACAACGGCTACACCTTCACCCTTTCGCCGGACGGCAAGGTCACCGCGAAGAAGGACACGACTGCCCCCAAGCCGAACAAGTCCAAGGTCGCCGGCATCGGCGTGGGCGGCAACACGATGGCCGAGCTCTCGAACACCGCCGACGCAGGCCCCAAAGCCGTACTGCGTGTCGGTCCCGAGAACTCGCCCTCCGGCTTCGTTGCCGGCCACGTCATGGCGACCCTGACGAAGAAGAGCCCCCGTTTCGAGAACAACGGCCAGAAATTCGACATAGTCAAGGCCGACAGCGCCAAACCGCAGCTCAAGGTGACCCTCGAAGGCACGACCAAGTACTACGACTTCCCCGCCGTCACCAAGGGCACGGCTGACAAGCCCACGACCCCGCCCAGCACTCCCAAGGGCGGCGTAAGGGCCGGTGCCGAGGGTGTCGATGACGCCTCCGGCGGCACCGCGTTGATGCCGAGCGCCGCAGGTCTGGCCGCCGTGGGCGCGGCAGGCCTCGGATTCGCCGTGATACGCCGCGGCCGCTCCGAGAACTGACCCCTACCATCCGGGCCGCCGGACGGATCTCCCTCCCCGTCCGGCTGCCCCGCACCGCTGACCGCCCGCACCTCGTCCGGAGTTCCCATGCCCGCCACCACCAGCCGCCGCCACCTCACCCACGTAGCCGCCACGGCGCTACTCGCCCTCTCCCTCACCGGGGGCCTCGCGGCCTGCGGCTCCTCTGGACCAGGACCCGACGTCAAGGTCCCCAGCACCGCCTCCCCTCAGGGCGAGCAGGGCGCCGAAGCGATGAGCGGGGCCAAGCCCACCGGACTGCGCATCCCGTCAGCGGGCGTCGACGCGAAGAAGATGCTCGACCTGACGACGGACTCCTCCGGCGAACTCGGCGTCCCCGACCCGGACAAGGAGGCCAACACCCCCGGCTGGTGGAACGGGAGCGTAACTCCGGGCGAGAAGGGCGTGTCAGTCCTCGTCGCCCACTACGACACGAAACACGGCCCGGCACTGATGAAGGACCTCAAGAAGATCAAACTCGGCGACACGATCGAAGTCCCGCGAGAAGACGGCTCCACCGCGAAGTTCAAGATCCGCGAAATCCAGGACGTCGACAAGAAGAACTTCCCCACCGACAAGGTCTACGGCGCCAGCGACCGACCCGAGCTCCGGCTCCTGACCTGCGGCGGCGAGATCAAGAACGGCCACCGCACCAACAACATCATCTACTTCGCCGACCTCGTGAAATAGCCGATCGGCAACCCCCGGCGGGAGAGCGGGAGATACGCACCCGCACGTCCCGGCATCCCGAGATGAAGCCGCACTTCGAGAAACGAGTACCCGCACATGGCCGACCCCGTTCCCACCCGCCCGGACCGCGCGACCCCGGTCGGCACGACACGTCCACCCCGACGCCGCACCACCCGCTGGCCGGTCACCCGCATCCGTCTCGCCGACGACGGACCCACCCACGTCCTGTCCTCCGGCCGCACCGGATGCGGCCTCTTCATCCGGCAGGCCCTGGACTTGCGGGTCTGCGCGAACTTCGCCCCCATCACCTGCCCATCCTGCATCCGCCTCGCAAGCCCTGACGGCCCCGGCACCCCTGCGGTATGAGGGCCTGCACCAGAACGGCGTCACTCTGATCAGGGGAGATTGCGCCTGTGACCAGCGAGAACGTAGTGGCACCATCCGAGGCGGCGGGCGTGGGCGACCGGTTCCTGAACGAGCCCGTGGCCTGGGCCGGGCCGAGGGCCTGCAGGTGACGCGTCGAGCGCGGTGAGCGGGTCCGGGCCTGCGCGGGGCCGGGCGTCGATCCGTGTGCGTTCGTCGCGGGCTTGCAGGACGTCGTCGGAGAGCTCCTCGACCCAGCGCATGGCTCAGATCAGCAGTGATCCGAGGACCGGTTCGGGGATCCGGTCGGTGCGGTTCTCTGCGGCGTGGCTGGAGTGGGCGCGGGCCTGCCACACGGAGCGCCGGAGTGGATCCTTGGTCAGGTGGTGAAGCAGGCGGGTGCGGTAGGCCCACAGCATCCGGACCGCGCGGCGGTTCCACATCAAGGACGCCCTCGGTACCGCGGACCGCACCACTCCCTGAATGCCATGCGTGACGTGGGCACCCACCTCGCCGCGGTCACCGACGACAGCGACGCGGTGATCGGCTTCGTCACCATGGAGGACGTCCTCGAGGAACTGGTCGGCGAAGCCGCCTGATACCGCCCGCCCAGGCCCCGTGTGGCCGGGCCCCACCCCGGGGGTGGCCTCGGGTGCTTTCACCCAGGCGGACACGATTCGTCGAATGCGATCGGGGTGGACAGGGGCTGGGCTATCCGGCTTTCCTTCACGCGTGGCCGTGTGTCTCGCCGTGGTCCAGGCCTGGGGTGCGGCAAGTATCTGGATCAGTGCGCGGTCGTTGCCCGGAGGAATCAGGGGATCACATGAATGCCGATCATCCCCACGGAAGCGACCAGGAGGGCCGAGAGCCCACAGGGCAAGGCGGTTCGGACCCGTCCGGCGTGCCTGTCAGCTCCTCGGGTGTGGCGCCGTTGCAGCCTTCGAGTGCCGCTTCGGCGGGCGCCGGGGCACCACAGCACGGTGAGGGGGGATCTCATCGCGCGGGCAGAGTGTCCGTGTCGGCGATGCGTAGCCGGCTGGACCAGCTCCGAATTGCTGTTGCGTCAGGCCCGCCCGCGGGTCCGGTCCGGCCGGAGTTCTGGCGCAGCCCTCTGCGTGGGCCGTGGCTGACGGCCGTGTTCGGCCTGGTTCTGCTGTTCGGTGTGATCATCCTGTTCGTGACCGGCCTGCTGTCCTACGCCGCCTACAACCCCAACCTGTCGCCCGTCAACGACCAGACGCCGAACAAGGGTCTGCTGGGCTTCTATCTGTTCACGTGGCCGACCTCGCCGTACTGGGGCTACCGCCTGAATCAGGGGGTGCACGTCACCCTCGGGATCGTCCTCATCCCCGTGTTGCTGGCCAAGCTGTGGTCGGTGATTCCCAAGCTTTTCGAGTGGCCGCCCGTGCGCTCGGTCAGCCACGCACTTGAGCGGCTGTCGCTCCTCTTGCTGGTGGGCGGTGCCGGATTCGAGTTCGTCACCGGTCTCCTGAACGTCCAGCTGCACTACATCTTCCCCGGCTCCTTCTACGTCCTGCACTTCTATGGGGCGTGGGTGTTCATCGGAGCCTTCGTCGTCCATGTCACCTTCCGTCTGCGCCGGGCTGTCATCGCCGTGGTGAAAGGCCCGCGCGCCGAGCAGCACCAGCCGCTGCCTGCCGGTGAGGTACCCGTCGCGGGTGGGATGGGCCTCATCTCTCCCCAGCCGGCAACGCCGACGATCTCCCGCCGTGGCGCCGTGTGGATGGTCGGTGCGGGGTCCGCTGGGCTGCTCGTGGTCACGATGGGGCAGAGCTTCGGCGGCTGGATGCGCAAAACCGCGCTGCTGGCCCCCCGCGGACAGAGTCCCGGCAGCGGGCCTAATGGTTTCCAGATCAACAAGACCGCAGCCTCGGTCGGAATCCGGGCCAGCGACATCGGCCCTGCCTGGCGACTGACCGTCCGCGGGGCCGGCCGGCAGATTGTCCTCACCAAGGACGCGCTGTACGCACTGCCACGGCATGAGGCGGCGCTGCCCATCGCCTGTGTGGAAGGCTGGTCGACGACCGACCAACAATGGAGCGGCGTCCGACTGGCCGACCTCGCCACCCTGGTCGGGCTCACCGGCGATCTGCCTCCTGTGCTGGTTGAGTCGGTGCAGCGCGGCGGGTCCTTCGGCCGGGTCGTCCTGGCCGCGAACCAGGTACGCGATACCCGGTCCCTTCTCGCGGTCGAGGTCAACGGGGCAGTCCTCTCATCCGACCACGGCTACCCCGCGCGGATCATCGTCCCCAACGCCCCCGGCGTCCACAACACCAAATGGGTCACCCGCATCTCCTTCGGAGAGCAGGCATGAAGGCATGAACCGTATGCGGGCCCGCTACGGGGCCTCCCCCCTCCACCTCCTGCTGACTCTCACCTCCTTTGCCCTCGCCCTCTACGCCGGAGTGCGCCTCCTGGACGGCGACACACTCGGTGTCGCTCTCTGGTTCGTCGGTGCCGCACTGCTCCACGACTTCGTGCTGCTGCCCGCCTACTCGGCCGCCGACCAGGTAATGCAGCGAGCCATTCGGGGACGCCACGGCCACAGTGCCGGGCACCCGTCGGCGATCAGCGTCAACTACATCCGGGTACCGGCATTTGTCGCGGGGATGCTGCTGCTCGTGTGGTGGCCGCTGATCCTGGGCCAGGTCCCACACTTCACGGAAGCGACCGCCCTGCCTGCCGACGTATTCCTGGGGCGTTGGCTGTTGATCACAGCAGGCCTGTTCACCGCCTCCGCGCTGTGCCTGCTGATCCGGATCAGGCGGGCTTCACGGCCGGCGCGGCGGGCTGCCCGGGACCGTCAGCGGGCGGAGCGCAGCGCGAAGAAGTGACGGTTTCCGCTGGTGGTCCACTGCTCGTCCACCCGCCACCGGGCCGCCCTCGCATGCCGGGCCAGGGCGTCACGGCCTACGGTTGCCCAGGGGAAGAAGGCGTGCAGCATGCCCTGGCCGTCGTGGAGGCGGGCCAGGTGACGGTGGTCAACGTCTTCAGCGGAGGCCTCCACCAGGGCAACGCCACGGTCCCGCACCAGAGTCTTGACGCGTTGCAGGAGCCTGACCGGATCGCCGCCGATGCCGATGTTGCCGTCCAGGAGCAGCGCCGTGCCCCACTCGCCCTCTGAGGGAAGAGCGTCGAACACCGACCGGCACAAGGCCGGCCCTCCACGCCCCGTCGTAACGTTCACGGCCGACAGGGAGATGTCGATGCCGAGCGCCCTGAGTCCCTGGCCGGTGAGGGCCTCGACGAGCCTGCCCGGCCCGCATCCGATGTCCAGGACCGGGCCGCAGCAGCGGCGTACCACCGTCATGTCGCAGGAGTCGGCGTGTGCGCGCCAGCGGCCGATGTCCAGCGGCAGTACCCATCCATTGCCGTCGCGCAGGGACACCTCGCCGCGCCCTGTCCCCAGGGCATGTGCATAGCCGGGGCTGTTCCAGTTCTCCACCGCACCGTCCGGTATGACACGGCCGGCTTCCGCATCAGCTGCCACAGGCCTTCTCTCCACAGGGCTCAGCCAGGGGCCTAGAGCGGGCGAGGTAACGTCGGGGATCACCAGGCCCCACGATGCGACCGCGGCAGACCGCCGTCCAACCCAGGAGAGCCATCCGGAGCAACCCGCCCCGTGTCTCCCGTCGACAGGAGCATGGAACACGGGGCCCTGGTCGCTGGCCCAGGGCAGCCGAGGTGCGGTGGGGCCGGCCCCAAGCGGCCCACCGGGAAGTCGGCTGCGGGCTCACTGCTGGTTCAGCGGCAGGGCGATATCCGTGACCTGCTGCCCTTTCGGGTACGCGGCGGGGCTGCTGGCCTGTCCGTTGAGCAGCTTGCTCTCGTAGAGGCCGTAGCCGTAGCCGTAGCCGTTGCCGGCGTCGATGGCAGCGAAGTCCTTGTTGCTGCCGTTCTTGGGGTTGTAGTATCCCCGGCTGGCTGAACGACCTCGCAGACAGCGGACTGGTGCCGGTCAGAGCTACTTGCCGCCGGCGGAGTCGTGCGCCGAGGCGACCCGGGCACGCCGAGACCCCCACTCTGTCACCTCAGGGGCAAGTACGACATGGCCTCCTGCACCGACGGCCTTCTCTAACAGCGCATCAACGCTGTCAGTCAGGAGGTACAGCCCACGCCCCGTGGAGTGCCCCACAAGAGGTCAGACGACACTGTCATGGGAGTGGGTTTGCCTCGGGAGCTAATCCCCTCGTCCGTCGGTGCGGTGCCTGTGGGCTCCGCCGCCGTCTCGTGGAGTGATAGACAGGAGGACCGCGAGGAGAAGCGGGACGCCGACCAGAAGACTGAAGATCATCGGCCAGGCTCTTGCGCTGTGCAGGGTCCTTGGCCAACGGTGTCCGGGTTCTCGAGTTCGTCGCAGTGCAGGGCGCGCTCGATGCGCAGCAGCTGCGCAACCGCCCGGGAGCTTGCGGTGTGAGTCAGGGTGCGGCCCTGTCGGCACCAGGCGGCGATGATGCCGAGAAGCGCGGAGTCACAGAAGGCGACGGCGCGGGTATCGAGGTCGAGGTGGCGGTAGCCGTAGGCGGCTGCCGCGGTCAGCGCCACGCGTAGCGGGGCAGCAGTGAAGTGATCGATTTCGCCTCTGAGATGCACGCACAGGATGTCGTCGTGGGAGGTGCAGGACAGGTCTATTTCTGAGGGCTTGAGCTTGTCAGCTGCCGCACCCGGGATGCGGACGGTGGGGCAGGGCAATATCGGTACGCCGATCGCGGTAGTCACGTTCTCGACAACACCCAGGACCACTGTGTGAGAAACGGGCTCAGCTTGTCCTTCACCCCGATGGCGAGCCGGTTCGGGCCAGGAGAGGGAAACCGCCCCGCGGCGCGTAATGAAAGCCCCGCACGATGTGTCTGGGCGCACCGCTGCAGTCGATGATGCCGGGCTTGGGCGGTACGACCCCAAGCCCGGAGGGGCGAGTGACAGACCCACCTGGTAACACGGATTCCGCCCGGGGGCTTCTTCAAAAGGTGACCGAGCAGTCGCCGCTGTCACTGTTGATCTCTCGCGCTGGCGGCTGCCTTCGGTGAGTCAGGCAAACACACTTGCCGCACCCGCGGTGCTGCGGCCCTTTCGGAGGATGTGCTCACAGACCCCTTCACTGGGATGCACGGGCACACCGCCTTCAGGCTTCCCTATGGTGCGCGCCCGGGCCGGCTCGAACGCGGGGCACGCCGGCGGACCCAGGCGCCCATGAGTGGGGTACCGGGCCATTCCCAGCGGCCGTCCAGGCCACGAGCGCCACGAGGAGCAGGGCGTACCAGGAGCAGCCGGGATTGAGGAGGGCAAACGCCCTGACGGCGACCGCTCACCGGCCGTAAACGACGGTGATCTTGCGTTGGCATAGCCCGCACGGGTGAGTCCCAGGCCGTATGACTGCGGTGGGCGGGACATCGTGAGGACGATCAGTGATCGTGGCCCGTACTCGATTGCACCTGGATGAACACTGCGGACGCGGGTCGGTCGACGGTGGAGCGGCCGTGACCGATCAGACGGGGGCGGGCGCGGTGGCGGTGCGTGCCGAGGGGCTGTGGGTGGCGCGTGGGGGACGGACGGTCCTTCAAGACGTGGGGTTCACGGTGCCGGCGGGGTCGGTGTGCGGTGTGCCGGGTCCCAGTGGCTGTGGGAAGAGCTCGCTGCTGCGGGCGATCGTCGGCGTGCAGGCGAGGGTGACCGGGCGCCTGGAGGTGCTGGGGCTGCCCGCCGGGTGGGCCGTATGTCGGGCGGGCAGCAGGCGCGGGTCTCCCTCGCAGTGGCGCTGCTCGGCAATCCGCGGCTGCTGGTGCTGGACGAGCCGACGGTGGGCCTGGACCCGGTGCTGCGCCGCGAGCTGTGGGAGTGGTTCGCCGCGCTGGCCGAGCAGGGCGTCACGGTGCTGGTCTCCAGCCATGTCATGGACGAGGCCGACCGCTGCGGGCGTCTGCTGCTGCGCGAGGGCTACCTCCTGGCCGACGGCGACAAGGATCAGCTGTTGGCCCGCACCGGCTCCACGCGCGCCGAAGACGCCTACCTCGCCCTGATAACACCACGCCGCCCACAGCCCGCACCCGCCAGGAGCCACAGTGACCCTGCCGCATCTGCCGCTGCCCGGCGCGCTGGCCACCACCCGCCGCGTGCTGGCCCAACTGGTACGGGACCCGGGCAGCATCGCCCTGATCCTGCTCGTGCCCTGCCTGCTGCTAGGGTCTGTTGCGAAAGTGGATCTTGTTCGTCCATGATCACGTCTTGTGGGACGTGGAGATCTGACGAACGACCAGTGGGCCCGGCTTGAGGTGTTGCTGCCGATGGGCATCAAGCCGGGCCGTCCGCAGGTGTGGACGCGGCGGCAGCTGATAGACGGCATACGGTGGCGGACCCGCACCGGTGCCCCGTGGCGTGACGTGCCCGAACGCTACGGGCCGTGGGACCGGGTCTACGACCTGTTCCGGCGCTGGCAGCGGGACGGCACCTGGGCCAGGATCCTCACCCGGCTCCAGGCCGAGGCGGACGCCAAGGGCCTGATCACCTGGGACGTGAACGTCGACTCCACCGTCTGCCGGGCCCACCGGCACGCCGCGGGGGCGGCGAAAAGGGGGATCTCCAGAAGGAGCCGCCCGGCGGGATCGCAGTCGAGCCGGCCGACCACGGGCTCGGGCGCTCCCGAGGTGGCCTGACCAGCAAAATTCACCTCGCCGTCGAGCAGGGTCAGAAGCCTTTGTCCGTCGTGATCACGGCCGGGCAGCGGGGCGACTCCCCGCAGTTCGAACCGGTCCTGGAGGCGATCCGGGTACCCCGGATCGGAGTCGGCAGGCCGCGCAAGCGCCCGGACCGGGTGCGTGCCGATAAGGCGTACGATTCCCGCGGCAACCGCTCTTACCTGCGCAGACACGGGATCAAGGCCACGATCCCGGTCCCGGCGGACCGGGTCCGCAACCGGCGCAAGCGCGGCTCACGCGGTGGGCGTCCGCCGAAGTTCGACACAGACGACTACAAGCAGCGGCACGCAGTTGAATGCGGGATCAACCGGCTCAAGCGTCACCGGGCTGTCGCCACCAGGTACGACAAACTCGCCGTCCGCTACGAAGCGACCGTGCTGGTCGCAGTCATCAACGAATGGCTGTGACCAGCACTTTCACAACAGGCCCTAGGCCCTGAAGGTCGGCAACCTGGTCAGATCGGCGTCGATCGTGCCACCTGCTGGATACGATCACGGCTCTGAAAGGCCCGCGGAACCCCGGCTGACCTCCTGATCCTGGCCCTCGCCATTGGCGGGGGACAGGTAACCGCGGTGGTTGTGAGGAACGGCCCTGGCCTGGTCAGGTTGTCTGTGCAAGCTGGCCACGCCTGCTCGTTGATCCGTGGGCGCCGCGAGGTCATGGCCGGAGTGAGACAGGGCCCTGGGGGATGCGCGAGGTCGCCTCCGCCGACACCTCACCCGCGCGCAGCATCCCGAGGTCATGTGGCCGCGGGCCGGGTTGGGCTGGCCTGCTGACCGCCGACATTGGCATCGGGCCGGACCGGACCACGCTGCCTGGCGCGCTCGAAAGTCCCGAAGGGTAGGTAGACATCACGAGCGCTGGTCGAGAGGTGGCGCCCGGCCCAGCGGTCCGGGGTGAATGCCAGGGGGTCGGGAAACAGTTTCGGGTCCCTGTGTTGCGCCCAAGGGGAATACGCCACGGTCACTCCTGCGGGGAGTGTGTAACCGCCGGTGCAGATCTCTGTCTTCGTGCGTCGCGAGAGCAGGTAGCCGGGAGGGTACAAACGCAAGGTCTCGGCGAGAATCTGCCCGGTGTGGGGCAGCTTGGGCAGGTCGTCCACGGTGGCGGCGCGATCGCCGAGTGCGGTGTCGGTCTCCTGGCGCAGGCGGGTCAGGACATCGGGGTGCCGGCCCAGGAGATAGAGGGCCCAAGCGAGCGTATGGGTCGTGGCGTCGGCACCGGCCATCATGCAGGCGAGGACTTCATCGCGCACCTGCTGGTCTCCGGGTAGTAGCCCGGTAGCGGTATCGCGCGCGGCGAGGAGTACCTCCAGCAGGTCATCGACGGGTTGAGCGCAACCGTGCCGGCCGTCGATGCTGCGGCCGACGATGCCGTGCAGGGAGCGGAGGCTGCGTCGGAAGCGCCGGTTCAGGGGGGTCGGAAGGCCGGCGGCGCGGGTGCCCATCGGGCCGAGCCCGACGCGGCCCACCCAGTCCATGAGCGTTTCCATCCCCGCAACGACCTCGCCCATGTCGGCTGCGGAGATGTGTTGGGAGAACAGGCACCGCACCGCGATCTCGGTGGCAAGGAAGCCCAGGTGGTAGGTGGCGTCGATGGGTCGGTTCTCAGGCCACGCGCGGATACGGGTTCCGCGAGCGCGCTCATGATCTCGGCGTGGCGGCGCATGCACGGAGACGGCCATCACGGCCACCGGTCCGGCCCGGGCGTGGGGACCGTCGTCGCCGCCGGTGCGGCCGGCCTCGCGGTCGGTGTCGTCGGCGGGGTGGTCGCCGCCGAAGTGGTGGACGAGGTCGGCGACTTCTTCGAGGAAGACGGGGAAGGGGCCGAGGAGGGCGACGGCGAGAGCTGAGGCTCCCTCACTCGCACCTGGTAACTTCTACAGAAATGTAGAAGTTCAGGCGTTCGGCCAGGCTCGTTCCGGCCGGATCCGCCAACTCGACACAGATGGAGTTCTCGTGGCCCTGTGGGACCGCTTCAAGGAATCCGCATCGACGATGCAGACCCAGCTCATGGCGAAGAAGAACGAACTGACCAGCGGCGCGTTCCGCGACGCGTCGATGGCCATGTGCGCTCTGGTCGCCGCCGCCGACGGCACGGTCGACGCCTCCGAGCGGCAGCGCGTGACCCAGCTGATCGCGACCAACGAGGTACTGCAGAACTTCGACGCCACCGACCTCCAGCGGCGCTTCGAGGCCAACCTCGACAAGCTGGCCGCGGACTTCGCCCTCGGCAAGGTCAGCGTGATGCAGGAGATCGCCAAGGCGAAGAAGAAGCCTGCTGAGGCCCGCGCCGTCGTGCAGATCGGCATCGTCATCGGCGGCGCCGACGGCGACTTCGACAAGACCGAGCAGGCCATCGTCCGCGAAGCCTGCTACACGCTGGACCTCCCGCCCCACGAGTTCGACCTCTGAGCCGAACGGGATCAGGCCGGGGCCGCCCGATCAGCGGCCCTGGCCCTCGGCGTCCCGGGGACCAGTCAGAGCGGAGTAGCGGCGTGCAGGATGAAGAACAAGGTGACCGCCGAGTTCGCCGAGGACAGTGCCGAGACGGCGGTCCCGGCGGCGGCCGCCCAGGCGGCGAGGCCCACGGCGGTGAAAGCGGGCGGCCACAGGCGTGCGGCCGGGGCCGGCCCCAGCAGCGCGGCCACCCGTCGAGGTACAGGGCCCACGGCGGCCGCGAAGCCCGCCAGCGTCGCGATCGGGGCGCCGCGGGAGACCAGCGCCGCCCTGACCACCGCCCGAGCCACCGTGCGCCGGCTGCCGACGCGGGCAGCCGCCTCCTCGTCCGCCCACCGCTCGGCGGTGTACGTCACGGCGGTCCGCAGCGGCCACAGGAACGGGTTCGCCCTCGCCGCCAGCTGCACGGCCAGCAGGAACCGGTGGTGCCGTCCGGTCAGGTGGGCGCGTTCATGGGCGAACAGGGCCCGCCGCTCGGGTGCGCTGAGCGCCCCCAGCATCCCGGTCGTGGCCACGATCCTGCCGGTTCCCCGCCTGCCCGGCAGGGCGTAGGCGTACGGGGCTTCGTCGGGCAGGACGACCACGGGCGTGGCGGGCAGCCCCTTCAGCGCCTGCTCGGCCCGCAGACACACCCGGTGGTGCTGCCACGCCGCCCTCGCACACGAGGCGATCACGGCGATCAGCGCGGGGATGGCGGCCTTGCCGGCGATCTCGTCGTACGGCACCGCCTCGCGCACCTCGGGATCCGACCAGCCGTCCGGCAGCGGGTTGCCCGGCAGCTGCGCGGTACCGACCACGACCAGCAGCGCCAGACACAGCGCGCTGCACAGGGCGAGCACGGCGGCGACCGCGGTCAGCAGCAAGGTGGCGGCGCGCGGGTGGAGGTGGTGCTCGGCGAGGCGCGCGATGGGCCAGGCGGTCAAGGGCAGGACGAGCGGCAGGAAGACGAAGACCCCCATTGCGTCAGCGTTCCCCTTCCCGTTCTCCTTCTTCCGTCGTCTGCGCCAGCAGCTCCCGCAGCACCCTTTCGTCGCCGGGCGACAGGGTGGTGACGAAGCTCGCCAGTACGGCCTCCCGGTCCGGCTCGGCGTCCAGCACCCTGCGCATGCGCAGCGCGGCCAGCCCGGCCTCGTTCGCGACCGGTGTCCAGTTGAAGGACCGGCCGGCCCGCTTGCGGCTGACCGCGCCCTTGGCGTGCAGCCGGGTCAGAATGGTCACCACCGTGGTGTACGCGAGACCGCTCCCCAGGTGCTCCTGGACCCAGCCCGCGGTGGCCGGCCCCGGAGCCCGGTGCAGCGTGGCCAGCACCTGGGCCTCGAGCTCGCCCTGCCCCCGGCGCCGGGAGGGTTCGTCGGCACTGCGGTCGATCTGGTCCGTCATGCCGTCAACCTCCCGTGGCCCGGCCCCGTCCACCTCCACAGGGCGGTTCATCGTACTGATGACTGTCCGCGCCAGAGCACGGCCGCGCCCTCGCGACCCAGACCCAATTTCTACATTAATGTAGTTTTCGGTTTCTGCTACTCGGCTACCCGGCTTCGGCCACGAGAGGGATGCGACATGGGTGTGAGCCTGTCCAAGGGCGGCAATGTCTCGCTGAGCAAGGAGGCACCGGGCCTGACCGCCGTACTGGTCGGCCTGGGCTGGGACGTCCGCACGACCACCGGAACCGACTACGACCTCGACGCCAGCGCCCTGCTCGTCGGGGAGTCCGGCAAGGTGCCCTCCAGCGGGCACTTCGTCTTCTACAACAACCTCAAGAGCCCCGACGGCTCCGTCGAGCACACCGGGGACAACCTCACCGGTGAGGGCGAGGGCGACGACGAAGTCGTCAAGGTCGACCTGGCCGCTGTCCCCGCGGACATCCAGAAGATCGTGTTCCCCGTCTCCATCCACGACGCGGACGCCCGCGGCCACAGCTTCGGCCAGGTCCGCAACGCATTCATCCGCGTCGTCAACCAGGCCGGCGGCGCTGAACTCGCCCGCTACGACCTCTCCGAGGACGCCGCCACCGAGACCGCGATGATCTTCGGCGAGCTGTACCGCAGCGGCGCCGAGTGGAAGTTCCGCGCAGTCGGCCAGGGCTACGCCTCCGGCCTGTCCGGGATCGTCGCCGACTTCGGCGTCTGACGGGGGAGGCGGGTCCGCAGCAGCTGAGCTGCGAACCCGCCGCCCGGCGTTGTTCACGTTCAGCGCTTCTGGCGCAACCGCCAGGCGCTGTTGCTATTTCGGGGCTGGCAGCTTCTTGAGCACGGTGCGAGCAGAAAGCGGCACCACTCCTTCCTGGAGCATCCGCTGGATTGGGCGACACTGCCCCGACCTCCACCCTGGCGGGTGGTTTGCCGTGCAGGCACCTTGCCGTGCAGGCACCTTGCTGTGGGGGCAGGGGCGGCGGGAGAGGATGCCGATCATGTCCGCACCGGTGTCACCGTCCGCGCCCATGCTGATCGCCGCCATGGTGGCCGCCGTACGAGCCGGTGACGATCACCAGCTCACCCATCTGATCGGCACCTTCTCCAAGACCGCCGACACCTCCGCCGCATTCGCCCTGCGCCGCGCTCTCATCGGCGACCGGGAGACGTCACTAGCGCCCGCGGCGCGGAATGCGAGCACCCGCGGGGCTTAGAGGCGGATGAGGTCCGGATGAGGGGTTGGCCCGGGCGGGAAGGGACCGGGGGGCCAGCTCGAGGCATGACTGCCTGGGGCTCGTTCGCGGCCACCACTGCCCTGACGTGCCATCAGCACGTGGCTGTTCGCCATATGGGTGGTGGTCCCCACCTGGGTTGGACGTCACTGCACCGGAGGCGCGTAGCCCCGGCCGTCCGCAACGTCACTGGCTACCGGGACGTATCTGGCACCGCGTCCATCCGTTCCCGTACCGAGGCGGACAGGAGGGGTGTCCGCTTTCGCTACTGTGCTCCTTCAAGATCAATGGGGGCGGTCGGGAGAGCGCCCCAGTGGGGAGCGACCGATGGGAAACGACGCGCGCATACGTGTGACGCCGTGGATGCGAGGCGTCTTCGCAGTGGCCTGCAGCGTGCTTCTGGCCGCCTGCGGAAGCTCGGCGCAACCTGAGCGTACTGCTCCGGACACAGCGGCAAAGCCAGGGACTTCGGCCGCGGCGGGCCAACCGCCCTCTCCGTCAGCCGATGCGTTCGAGGGACGCGGGCCGGTGCTGTCAGTGAAGGCCGGGCCGTATCCGCACTCCGTGCAGATCGTGGACGCCCTGCTCAGCCCCGACGCTCCGCAGTCTCCGGCACCGCAGGGCCTGACGCACGTCCAGCTCCTGCTGAAAGTGACCAGCACTCCAGGGCGCCCCATGAAAGCCCCGCATCCCAAGGCCTACTGGGTGGTCCTGTACAACGGCTGCGAGGCAGCCCAGAAGACGCAGCACCGGATCTCCTGCGCCGGCATGGACGGCGGGACCGAGTACTTCACCGCTGAGCAGATGCGAAGCGATGACTACACCAACGGGGAGTACAACGGGTTCGGGGACCTGCAGGCGGACACTCCGTATTGGATCCGCGCCTGGCAGCTGGTACCGGAGAACGTGGACCTTTCACGGGCCCAGCTGTGCGAGGGGGTACGCCAAGGCGCCCCGGACAACTGCATTCCGCTCGGCACAGTGCGCCAAGACGGCGCGCAGAATCCCACGGCCGGCTAGGTATAAAACTGCCGGACGTTGTTGACACTCGGGTCTCCGACCACTACGGAGATCTGCCATGCCCCCTTCGCTGCAACAGCAGCAGGACCGTCAGGCCCAACATCGCCTGACGGTCCTGCGCCACGCCGATGAAGTCACCGGGAACGTCGCGCTGACCTGCCGCTACTACGGCATCAGTCGCACATGCTGCTACAAGTGGCTGCGT
>NZ_JBHXNP010000116.1:15100-27442 GCF_042719495.1 Streptomyces sp. NPDC058525 | reverse complement strand
AAACAGCGCCGGGGGGGGGGCCCCCCCCCCCGGGGGGGGTTCCCCCTCTCCCCCGCGGCCCACCGCCCCCCCCCGGGCGCCCGGGCGGCGCGTTAGGCCGGACGGTAGCCGCGGGCGCGCACCAGGTCCCGGAGGAGTTCGGTGAAGGCGCGGGCCGCCGCGCTCTCGTAGGCGCTGTCCCGGCGCAGCAGGGTGACGGTGCGCGGCGGGAGGGCGGGGTCGAGCGGGACGGGCCGCAGGTGCGGATGGTCGTCGGTGACGGCGTCGGGCAGGACGGTGGCCAGCGGTGTGCTCCGGACGATCTCGGTGAGGGCCTGGACGGAGTTCGCCTCCACCGCGACGTGCGGCCGCACCCCGTGCGCGGCGAAGTAGGCGTCGACGTGGCCGCGCGTGGCGAAGTCCCCGCTGAGCAGGGCCAGTCGGCGCTGCGCCAGGTCCCGTACGGGGAGCGCCTCGCCCGCGCCCGGGTGGTCCGGGCCGGCGGCCGCGGCCGTGACCAGGCCGAGGGTCTCGGTGAACAGCGGGGCCGCGGCGATGCCCGGCAGGTGCGGCCCGTGGAAGCCGAGGCCGAGGTCGTGCTCGTCGGCGAGCAGTCCGGCTTCGATGCGGTCCTGCGGCATTTCGCGGACGTCGAGGGTGATGCCGGGGTGGGCGGCGTGGAGTTCCGCGGTGAGGGGGCCCACGAGGTACGCGGTGAAGGTGGGGGTGAGGGCGAGGCGCAGGTGGCCGCGGGAGAGGTCGGCCAGGTCCGTGACGGCCCGCTCGGCCGCCGCCAGGTCGCGCAGCGCGCCGCGCGCGTAGTGCACGTAGGTGGCGCCCGCGTCCGTGAGCCGAACGGCGCGGCCGGTGCGGTCCAACAGCTGCGCTCCCACGGTGCGTTCGAGCTGCTTGACCTGCTGGGACAGGGTGGGCTGGGAGATCCGCAGCTCCTCGGCGGCGCGGGTGAAGCTGCCGTGTTCGGCGACGGCGATCAGATAGCGCAGGTGACGCAGTTCCAGGGCCATGCAGCAACTATAGATGGCATCGATAGGAGAGATGGATAGTACGTCTTGGACACAATAGATGCAGCTCATGCATGGTGGAACACGTCAAGCCCCACGGGGCGCATCCCACTTCGGGGAGTGACCATGCACGATCTTTCCGACGGCGTCGCACGCTTCCAGCAGGAGGTGTTCCCGGCCAAGGCCCGCCTCTTCGCGGACCTGGCCGAGGCGCACCGGCCCGCGACGCTGTTCATCGGCTGCTCGGACGCCCGGGTGGTGCCGGAGCTCATCACCCAGAGCGAGCCGGGCGAGCTGTTCGTCATCCGCACCGCCGGGAACCTGGTGCCGGCCTACGGGCCCGGCACGGACGGGGTGACGGCGAGCATCGAGTACGCCGTGGCCGTTCTCGGCGTCTCCGGCATCGTGGTGTGCGGGCACTCGGCCTGCGGGGCGATGACCGCCCTGGCCGAGGGCACGGACCTGAGCGGCGCCGCCTCGGTCGCGGGCTGGCTGCGGCACGCGGACGCCTCGCTCGCCCGGACGGCGGGCACGGGGCCGGGCCGGGTGGCCGCGCTGATCCGCGAGAACGTACGCGCCCAGCTGGCGAACCTGGCCACACATCCCTCGGTGGCCCGCGCCACGGCCGCCGGGAGGCTCAGCCTCCGCGGCTGGGTCTACGACATCCCCACGGGCGCGGTCGCCGAGGTGACCGGCCCCACGGCCGCCGCGGCCCGCTGAGCCCGCCCCCTCCCCCTCCCCATCCCGAACACCCCACTCCCCCCACCCGTTTCCGGAAGGACACCCCCATGCCGCACGCCCAGTTCGACCCCGCCGCCCGCCAGGCCCTCGCCGTGGCCGCCGTGGACGCGAAGGCCCGCAAGGACCTCACCTGGCAGCAGCTCGCCGACTCCACCGGACTGTCGGTCGCCTTCGTCACCGCCGCCCTGCTCGGCCAGCACCCGCTGCCCGAGGCCGCGGCCAGGTCGGTCTGCGAGCTGCTGGGTCTCGACGAGGACGCGGTCCTGCTCCTGCAGACCATCCCGACCCGCGGCTCGCTGCCCGGCACCGTCCCGACCGACCCCACGGTCTACCGGTTCCACGAGATGCTCCAGGTGTACGGAACCACCCTGAAGGCCCTGGTCCACGAGCAGTTCGGGGACGGCATCATCAGCGCGATCAACTTCCGGCTGGACGTCCGCAAGGTGGCCGATCCCGAGGGCGGGGAGCGTGCCGTGATCACCCTGGACGGCAAGTACCTGCCGACGAAGCCCTTCTGACCGGGCTCCGTGCCACAACGTCAGAGAGCCTCTCGCCGGCCGGGCGAGAGGCTCTGTGACGTGAGGACCGGTGCCCGTCCCGGCGGCCGCGGGGCCGCCGCACGCCTGGGGGTCGGATCCGCGGATCCGGGTGGAACAAGCCGGGGCCCCGTGGGCACTCGCGCGGGCGTCGGAGGCCCCGGCTCGCAGAGGGGACTGCGTCAGCTGCCGGCCGACAGGTTGCCCGACAGGACCGGGATGTTGCTGAGGATGTGCGAGAGCGGCTCGTCACCCTTGGCCTGGGTGGAGTTCTCGGTGCACTGCTGGTTCATCGGGTTGGACAGGACGTTGATGTCCTGGACGCCGACGTTGACGAAGGCGAGGATCGACTGGGCGTTGACCTTGGCCGGCAGGCCGATGCAGGGCTTGTTCAGGGTGCCCTGGACCAGGCCGAGCTGCGGGCTCTGGTCGCCGTGGGTCTTCTGGTTGCCGTAGATCTGCGAAGCGCCGTTGCCGTTCACGGTGTTGATGCCGTTGTCGTTGCCGATGGCCATGGCCGGGGCGGCCATGGCGGCGCCCGCGCCGACGATGGAAGCGGTGGCGGCGGCGGTGGCCATGAACTTCTTGATCATCATTGGTCCTTCTGTTGCACGAGTGCACGGTGGTGAGTGCCTTGATCAACGGCCGGCCGCGCCGAGGGTTGCGGGAGTTCACCCGATCAGCCCCCCGAAGGACCTGGGGGGGCAGGCTGCCGCACGGCGCCGCCGTGCCCCGCACGGGGCACGGCGCCATCTCGGCCGCGGTTACGCGGCGGGCACGACCGATGCGCGTATCGCCGCGGCCCACTCCGCGAGGAGCATGGCGTGCCGTACGCGCTCGGCGTCGGACAGGCGGCCTTCGGCGCGGGCGAAGAGGCCGCGGATGTCGGCGTTGATCTCGGCGAGGGGACGCTCGGGGGCCGGGTGGTCAGGGGTCGGGCTCACATGATCAAGAGTAGGCGGTGCCACTGACAACGGTGACCGCCGTCCGGCATGCGGACGGCACTGTCCGTGATCAGGACCCGGTCCCCTGCTCCGGGGCCTCTCCCACCGGGTGGACGACGACGGGATAGTTCGGCGCGCCCTCGGGGATGGGGCAGGCGTAGGCGCGCGCGGCGATTTCGGCCGCCCGGTCGAAGTCGGCCACGTCCACGACCCAGTACCCGGCGAGGACCGCGCTGGTCTCCCCGTAAGGCACGTCGGACACGTGCGGTGTGCCGTCGGCTCCGGCGGTCACCAGGCGGGCCTGGCGCGGTTCGGTGAGCCCCTGGCCGTCGACCCACTCGCCCGACGCGACCAGCTCGGCGTTCAGCGCTTCCATGTGCTCGACCATCGCCTTGAGGTCGTCCGGCGACCAGGCCGGGCTGTCGCCGCTCGCCCGGCCCAGCATGGCGTCGTAGTCGGCCTGCTTGCCCAGGAGCATCAGCATGTACTTCATGGGGTGCCATTCCTTCCGCCCGCTGACAGCGGTCACTCCCATTCCGACACATCGGCGAAGACGGCGCTAGACGGCGCTCCGTTCCGGACACTCCGGGAGATCCCGGTCCGCTTAGGCTGGCTCCATGAAGATCATCGACCTGGAGCCCGGCGACGCGCGGCTGACCGAAGACCTGCTCCCCGTGCTGCTCGAGCTCCGCCCCCACCTGACCGAAGACCTGTTCCGCTCGATCCTCGCGGAGGGGCAGAGCCAGGGCCTGCGCTTCACCGCGGCCTACGACGAGGGCGGTGCGTGCGTCGGCGCCGCGGGCTGGCGGATCGTCGCGAACACCTACCTGGTCCGCAAGCTGTACGTCGACGACCTGGTCACCGCGGCCACCGCCCGATCCACCGGCGTGGGCCGCGCGCTGCTCGCGCACCTCGAGGAGCACGCCAGGGCGGCCGCCTGCACCACGCTCACCCTGGACTCCGGCACCCAGCGGACCGACGCGCACCGCTTCTACTTCCGCGAGCGGATGGCCGTGACCGCCTTCAACTTCGAGAAGCCGCTCACCTGAGCGGCGGGCGCAGGGACAGGGGTAGGGGCAGGGGCAGGGGCTCCGGCGGCGTGACCGAACCGTCTCCGCTCCGATGCCTGACCGGCCTCGTCGGCGCGGTGCCCGCTTGTTAGGTTCCTCCCTCAGCTGACCTGGAGGAGAACCGATTCCCATGCCCCCTTCCGCCGAACGCCGCCGGGCCCTCACCGCCGCGGCAGCGGCCGCCGTGCTGGTGGCGAGCCTGACCGGCCTGACCGGCTGCGGGGACAAGGACGGCGGGACACCGGCGTCGGCGTCCGGGGCCGCCCCCTTCGGGGCCGCCCCGGCTTCGGCCTCCGCGCCGGCGGCTCCGTCCACCCCGCCCGCCTCCTCCGCCTCCCCCTCCGCCCCGGTGTCCCCGTCCGCTCCGCAGGCTCCGGCCCCGTCGGCGGCCCCGACGCGCGCCGCGCCGCCGGCGGCCCCGACCCGGCTGCGGGCGGCGGTCGACACCCGGGGCGGCGGGCTCTCCCTCGTACGCGGCGGCGCCGCGCAGGAGTTCACCGTCACCCTGCGGAACGGGAACTCCGCCGAGTACCGGCATCTGCTGGTCGCCTTCCAGATGGAGTCCCTCGTGGGCGAACCGGGCGACCTGCCGGGCAGCGGGCCGGGCTTCCTCCTGGAGCGCTTCGACCCGGCGTCGGGCACCTGGCGCGCGGCGGCGCTGCGCGTCGCCAACGACCACATGCCCGCGTCGATGTACACCGGCGGCGGCCCGCTCGCCCGGGACGGCGTGCGGACCGAGCGCTACCGGCTGCGGGCGACCGCGGGCGGCCCCACGGGCAGCAGCCCGTTGGTGGTGTCCTTCATCGACACCGACGCCGACCGGCAGGCCGCCTCCCACGTGGTCCTGGCGCACACCACCCGCTGACGGGCTCGCCGAGGGTGAGCGCCGCGGTGCGCCAGGCTGCGGTGACCGCCTCGCGGGCCTGCTCCGTCGCCTCGGGCACCCGGTCGGGCAGGTGCAGCGGCGAGCCGATGTGCACGTGCAGACCGGGCCTGCGCAGCGGAGCGGTCAGGGCTCCGGCGAGCTGCTTGACGCGGCCGCCGGAGCACAGCCGGCGCGCACCGGCCTGGCCCACGGGCACGACGGGGGCGCCCGTCGCCGCGGCGAGCCGGGCCAGGCCGCTGCGGAACGGTCCCGGCGCGGACTCCCCCGCGTCGCGGCGGCCGGGCAGCCCGCCCTCCCCGTAGAGCAGCACGCTGCGGCCCGCGGCGAGGGCGGCGGCCGCCGCGTCGAGCGACTCGGCGGCGCGCCGCGTGCCGCGGTGGACGGCGATGTGCCCTTCGCGCCGCAGCGCGGCCCCGAGCAGCGGCACCCGCCACAGGCCGCCGGTGGCCAGGATGACCGGCTCGATCCCGTACCCGCGCAGTGCGGCGACCACCACCGCGGGATCGGCGAGTGAGGTGTGGTTGGCGACGAGGATGCTGCCCGCGGCGGGCCGCGGCCCGGGGTCGGCGGAGACCGTCAGGGTGCCGAAGGCGGGCACGACGGCGGCGGCGAATCGGCTGAGCATGGACGGCCCCGTTCGGATGGCGCGGTGGTGGTGTGCTCCATCGTCGGCGGCCCTCGCGGCACGGTCATGAGTAGTCGTACTCACCGGGCGTAGGCGACGCGACGCGTGCGTACCCACCCGCCATTCACCCTCACGCGGGTTAATTGCGATGCAGAGTCGATTTCTTGCGTCCGTTCATAGACTTTCTTCCGGCGGAGTCGTAGCCTCCTGCGTTGAGCCGACTCGCCTCCCCCCGCCGATCGAGCCGCAAGGACGTGCCTGCCCATGTCCCAACCGCCGAACAGCCATGCCCCGAGCCCCGGACAGCTCCGCAGGATCAGGCGGCGCGGCGCCGCCGTCTTCCTGGCCCTGTCCCTGACCGCGACCGCCGCGCTGACCGCCCTGACCCTCGGCAGCGCCCCCGCCGCCCACGCCGCGGGCGTGCCCGCTCCCTCGCCGATCGGCATACCGGGCCGCGGCGCCGATGTGCCGTTCACCGAACTGGAGGCGGAGTACGCGCAGTCCAACGGCACCCTGATCGGCCCCGACCGGTACTACGGCCACCTCCCCTCGGAGGCTTCGGGGCGGCAGGCGGTGACACTCAACGCCGTCGGACAGTACGTGGAGTTCACCCTCACCGAACCCGCCAACGCGATGTCCCTGCGCTACAGCCTTCCCGACACGGCCGACGGGAAGGGGCGCGACGCCACCCTCGACGTGCGGGCGGACGGCCAGTCGGTCCGCACCCTGCCGGTGACCTCCAAGTACAGCTGGTACTACGGGGGCTACCCCTTCAACAACAATCCCGGCGACACCAACCCGCACCACTTCTACGACGAGTCCCGGACCCTGCTGGGCGCCACCTACCCGGCCGGTACGAAGATCCGGGTGCAGGTGACCTCGACCGCGCAGTCGCCCACCTTCACCATCGACCTCGCCGACTTCGAGCAGGTGGCCCCGGCCGCCGCCAAGCCGGCCGGGGCGCTGGACGCCGTCGCGGACTTCGGCGCCGACCCCACCGGGGCCACCGATTCCACCGCCAGGATGCAGGCCGCGGCCGATGCCGGACGGGCGCAGGGCCGGGCGGTGTTCGTGCCGCCGGGCAACTACACGCTCTACGACCACGTGGTCGTGGACGGGGTCACCGTCAAGGGCGCGGGACCCTGGTACACGGTCTTCGGCGGACGCGACCCCGTGAACCGCAACCGGGCCGCCGGGTTCTACGGCAAGTACGTCCCCGGCGGCGGCTACACCGGACCGGTGCGGCCGCACGAGGCGAACGGGCCGAGCAGGAACGTCACCCTGAAGGACTTCGCGATCATCGGCGACATCCGCGAGCGGATCGACGACGACCAGGTGAACGCCATCGGCGGCGCGATGTCCGACTCGACCGTGGACAACGTCTGGGTGCAGCACGTCAAGGTCGCCGCGTGGATGGACGGTCCGATGGACCGCTTCACCATCAAGAACAGCCGTTTCCTCGACATGACGGCCGATGGCGTGATTCCACACGGGTGTCACGAATTCTCGCGTCACCAACACCTTCGTGCGCAACGCCGGTGACGACGGACTGGCCTCCTGGCCGCAGGACAAGCCGAACGTCAACATCAGCTTCGACCACAACACGGTGGTCCTGCCGATCCTGGCCAACAACATCGTCACGTACGGCGGCAAGGACTTCACCATCTCGGACAACGTCATGTCCGACACCGTCAGCAACGGCGGAGGACTGCACATCGCCAACCGCTACCCGGGGGTCAGCTCCGGGAAGGGCACCGCGGTCGCGGGCACCATCACCGCGGCCCGCAACACCCTGATACGGGCCGGGAACAGCGACTTCAACTGGAACTTCGGCGTCGGCGCGATCTGGTTCTCCGGGCTGAACGAGCCGGTGCAGGGCGCGGCCATCAACATCTCCGACACCGACGTGCTCGACTCCTCCTACGCCGCGGTCCACGCGATCGAGGGCGCCGTCAGCGGGGTCAGCCTCACGAACGTGAACATCGACGGCGCCGGCACGTACGCCATCCAGGCGCAGTCGGCCCTCGCGATGAAGTTCACCAACGTCACGGCGAAGCACATCGCGCAGGCCGCGACCCCGATCCACAACTGCATCGGCACCGGCCTGCAGATCACGGACGGCGGCGGCAACTCCGGCTGGAACACCGGGCAGACCTGCTCCGGCACCTGGCCCGACCCGGTGTGGACCAACGGCGGCGTGCCCGGCGGCGGCACCCCTCCGCCGACCACGCCTCCCACCACCCCGCCCACCACTCCCCCGACGACCCCGCCGCCCACCACCCCGCCGAACGGCAACCTGGCGCAGGGCCGGCCCGCCACCGCCTCCTCCTCGGTGCAGTCGTACAGCGCCGCGAACGCGGTGGACGGCAACGCCTCGACCTACTGGGAGAGCAACGGCAACTCCTTCCCGCAGACCCTCACAGTCGACCTCGGCGAGGCGAAGCCGGTCGGCAAGGTCGTGCTGAAGCTGCCGCCTCCGGCGCAGTGGGCGACGCGGACGCAGACCCTGTCGGTGCTCGGCTCCACCGACGGCAGCGCCTGGTCCACGCTGAAGGCGTCCTCGGGCGTCACCTTCGACCCCGCCTCCGGCAACAGCGCGACGCTCGCCTTCGACGCGGCGAGCGTGCGCCACGTCCGGGTGCACGTCACCGGGAACACCGGCTGGGCGGCCGGTCAGGTCTCGGAGTTCGAGGTCTACGCCGCCGACGGCGGTCCGACGACCCCGCCGAGCCCTCCGGCGGGCAGCAACCTCGCCCTGGGGCGGGCCGCTTCGGACACCGGCCACAGCCAGGGGTACACGGCCGCCCACGCCACCGACGGCCAGGCGGGCACGTACTGGGAAAGCTCCAACAACGCCTTCCCGCAGTCCCTGACCGTTGACCTCGGTGCCGAGCGGACGGTGGGCCGACTGGTGCTCAGGCTCCCCGCCGCGTGGGGCGGCCGCACCCAGACGCTCTCGGTGCTCGGCTCCGGCGACGGCGCCGGGTGGTCCACGCTGAAGGCGTCCGCCGCGTACGCGTTCGCCGAGGGGGTCAACACCGTCACCATCCCCCTGCCGGCGACGGCCGGAGTCCGCCACCTGCGGCTCACGTTCACGGCGAACACGGGCTGGCCGGCGGGGCAGGTGTCGGAACTGGAGGCGTACTCCTCGTAAACACCGCGCTGAATATGACCAAACGGTCACAGCATGGAGCCGGTGGAACGCGCCGGGCTCCCCCGGCATCTAGCACATCGGCGCGGCCCCACGGAGGGCCGCGCCGGTCGTGTTGGCAAGACCGGCGACAGCCGGGTACGAGGGCAAGGCGGGGCTGGGATGAAGGCGACAACGGTGGCGGGCGGTTCCCCGGACAATCCGGAGACCGAAGAGACGAATGCCCCGACTTCGGGCCCCGTCCCGACCGAGACCACCCCGGAGACGGAGCCCGCAGCCGAGGCCGCGACGGCGACGGAGCCCGCAGCCGAGGCCGCCCCGGAGGCGGAGCCCGCAGCCGAGGCCGCGACGGCGACGGCCACGCCCGCCCCGCGGACCGAGACCAACCCCGACGTGACAGCCAAGCCCGAGCACAAGGCCACGGCGAAGCCCGCCCCGGAGGCCGAGGCGGAGGCCGGGGCCCAGAACAAGGCCTACCCGAAGGCCGATCCGCAGGACAAGGCAGAGCCCGCAGCCGAAGCCAAGCCGGAGGCACCGGCCGAAGCCGAGTCGGAGCCTTCGCCCAAGGCCTCGGCAGATCCCGAGCCCGCGGGCAAGGCGAACGCCGAGCCCGCGGCCGCCCCCAGGCCCGAAACCACGCCCGAGGCCGACACCGAGCCCGCACCCGAAGCCGGGACCGAGGCCGCGCCCCAAAACTCGGGCACCGCTGACACCCTCGGAGCCGACCCCGTCGCCAAGGCCGCCCCAGAACCTTCGGGCAACACCGACACGCTCCGGGCCAAGCCCAGTCCCGCCGCCGCACCCGAAGCCGCGCCCCAAAGCCCGGGCAGCGCCGACAACCTCGGAACCGATCCCAGGGCCAAGCCCGCCCCGGAACCCTCGGGCAACACCGACACGCTCCAGGCCGAGCCCAGTCCCGCCGCCGCACCCGAGGCCGCGCCGCACAGCTCGGGCAACGCCGACAGACTCGGCGCCGACCCGAGGACGAAGCCCGCACCCGAGCCCACCGGCGACGCCGACGCGCCCCAGGCCGAGTCCCGGACCGCACCCGGTCCCGAAGCCGAACCCAAGCCCACCCGTGGTACTGCCACGCCTCAGGCCAACCCCCGGACCGCGTCCGCACCCGCACCCACTCCCGAAGCCGGAACCAAGCCCGCATCCGAGCCCGCCACCGGCAACGCAGACGCGTCCGGGTCCCGGCCGAAGGCCAAGCCCGCACCCGAGCCCGCCACCGGCAACGCCGACGCATCCGGGTCCCGGCCGAAGGCCAAGCCCGCACCCGAACCCGCCACCCGCGACGCCGACGCATCCGGGTCCCGGCCGAAGGCCAAGCCCGCACCCGAACCCGCCACCGGCAACGCCGACGCATCCGGGTCCCGGCCGAAGGCCCAGCCCGCACCCGAACCCGCCACCCGCGACGCAGACGCGTCCGGGTCCCGGCCGAAGGCCCAGCCCGCACCCGAACCCGCCACCCGCGACGCAGACGCGTCCGGGTCCCGGCCGAAGGCCCAGCCCGCACCCGAACCCGCCACCGGCAACGCCGACGTGTCCGGGTCCGGGCCCAAGGCCAAGCCGGAAGGGCCCGCCGGTCCCGCCGCCGAGCCCCGGCACGGCCGCGGGACCGGCCCGTCCGAGGGGCCGGCGGGAGCCGGTATGGCCCGGCGGGCGCCCTCGTGGGCGCAGGGGGCCGAGAGCGACTCCGAGCGGACGAGCCAGTTCATCGCGCTCAAGCCGCTGGACACCCCGACGCCCACCCAGGCCCCGGCATCCGCCCCCACCCCCACCCCCGCCCCGATCCCGGCCAGAACCACCAGCCCGACGGCACCCCCGCCCACCGCAACCCCCGCGGGAGCGACCCCGGCCGGAGCCACCAGCCCGACGGCACCCCCGCCCACCGCAACCCCCGCGGGAGCGGGTTCCGCCCCCGTCCCCCTCGAGCTCCTGGCCGAGCTCACCAACACCGCGCCCCCGCCGGAGACCCCGCGCCGCACCGCCCTGCGGCGCGTCAAGATCTGGACCCCGATCCTCCTGGTCCTCGCCGGCGGGGTCGTCGGCGCGCAGCTGCTGCGCCCGCTGCCCGCCCCGAAGATCGTCGCGGCCGAGTCCGGCCACACCATCGCCGGGCAGCTGTCCATCCCCTGGCCCGCCAAGGGCCAGGGCGCCATCCGCGTGCCCGGCTCCGGCGACATCGGCACCTTCGGCGAGCAGAAGCCCGTACCGACCGCCAGCGTCGCGAAGGTCATGACCGCCTACGTCATCCTCAAGAACCACCCGCTGAAGAAGACCGACCCCGGCCCCTCGATCAAGATCGACGCGAAGACCGTGGCGGACGGCACCTCCGAGAACGAGTCCCGCATCGTCGGACTCACCGCCGGCACCGAGTTCAGCCAGCAGGACATGCTCAAGATGCTGATGATCCCCTCCGGCAACAACGTCGCCCGCCTGCTGGCCCGTTGGGACACCGGCAGCGACTCGGAAGCGGCGTTCGTCGAGAAGATGAACGCCGCCGCCAAGGAGCTCGGCATGACGAACACCGTCTACACCGACCCCAGCGGCCTGGACGCCGGCACCGTCAGCACCGCCACCGACCAGCTGAAGCTCGCCGAAGCCGTGATGAAGGACGAGGTGTTCCGCTCGATCGTGGCCATGCCCAGCGCCCCGATCACAGGCCTGAAGACGCCGCTCGACAACAACAACGACCTGCTCAACTCCAGCATCAGGGGAATCAAGACCGGCTCGAGCACTCCCGCCGGCGGGGCCCTGATGTGGGCGGCGTACAAGTCGGTGGGCGACGAGACCCCGCTGATCGTCGGCACGCTGATGGACCAGCGCGTCGACGGTCCGGACGAGAACGCCGTGAAGAGCCTGAAGCTGGCCCTGGACAACAGCAAGAAGATCATCGAGGCGGTACGGACGGCCCTCGCGTCGGCTCCGGTGATCCGCAAGGGCGACACCGTCGGCTACGTGGACGACGGACTCGGCGGCCGTACGCCGCTGGTGGCCGCCAAGGACCTCAACGTGATCGGCGTACCGGGCCAGCAGCTGAAGCTGACCTTGAAGCCGGGCGCCTCGCCGCTGCCGCACACCGCCAAGTCCGGCACCGAGGTCGCCGTCCTGACGGCGGGCGAGGGCGAGGGGGCCAAGAGCGTGCCGGTGGCGGTCGGGAGCGAGCTCGCCGAGCCCTCGTTCGGGACCCGGCTCACCCGCCTGGGATAGGGGCCCCTACCCGCCGGTGCCGCACCGGCACCGGCGGACCACAGCAGACGGCCGGGGCCCCGGGGATGCCCCCGGGGCCCGCCCGGTGCGCCGGGCAAGGGGAAGCGGGGGACCCAATACCGGGGGACCCGGGGGCCGGGCGGGGCCCAGGGGCCCCCCCCACCGGCGGGCC
>NZ_JBHXNP010000116.1:0-15090 GCF_042719495.1 Streptomyces sp. NPDC058525 | reverse complement strand
AAAACCCCCCCCCCTACCCCCGCACGCTTATTTTTTATAAAACACCCACCCCCCCCCCCCCGGCCCGGCCCCGGGGCACCCCCCGGGGCCCCGGCCGTTTCCGCGGTCAAGCGTGACGCGGTCACGCATGACGCGGTCACGCGTGAGCCGGTCAGGCGCGCGGCGGCACCCGCGACGGGCGGCCCGAGCCGCGCGTCAGGGAGTAGCCGAGGATGCCCGCGAGGGCGCCGAGCACCGCGCCCGCCGCGGTCCAGATCCAGCGGTCCGACCACCAGCCGCCGGACCAGCCGTCCTCGGGCTCGCTCAGCGAGCCGGTCACGGTGGCGGGGACCAGCGGCGTGGAGACGGCGCCGTCCACGGCGTAGGCGCCGCCGCTCTCGTGCACCGAGGCCTCGACGGCCGCACGGATCGGCAGGCCGAGGTCCTCCTCCGGTGCGTCGACGACGGTCAGGCGTACGTAGTAGCTGCCCGGCAACGGATCGTTGGCCCACTGCTCGGCTCCGGCGCGGACCGTGCGCAGGGTGCAGGACAGTTCCACCGTGGCCGCTTCCCGGGCCGCGGCCCGGGTCTGCGTGCCGTAGGCGCACGCCTGGCGGCGGCGCAGCCCGTCGTAGACGTCGAGCTGCCAGGTCGAGGCGCCGTGCCGGGTCTTGGCCTCGGGCAGGGTGACCGCCGCCTTGACGGTCAGGCGCTGCTGCGCGTCGACGGGGACGACCCAGTAGAGGTAGTCGCCGGTGGACGCGCCGGCCGTGGCCTTCTGGCCGGGGCGGAACGCCGTCGCGGTACGGAAGCCGGTGCCCGCCTCGGTCGGCGCGGCCTCCTCCTTGGCGGTCGTCGAGCGGGGGCTGGGGCTCGCCGAGGGGGTGTCGGCCAGGGCCGACCCGGTCACCGTGAGGGCGGCGACCGCGGCCAGCAGGCCGGCGGTCAGGGTGCGTACGGTACGCATCAGTTGGTCCTCCAGACGGAGATGCGCCAGCGCGAGATCCAGCCCCACACCACACCGGCGGCGAGCCCGACGAGGGCCAGGACGGCCAGCAGCCACCAGCCGCGGCCGAGACCGAAGGCGGCGGCGTCGGACGCCCCGCCGGGTCCGTCCACCACGTCGATGGTCAGCTCGACGGGCATGCCGGGGGTGGTCTTGACGGAGGCGGGGGCGGAGAAGGAGTTGCTGACCTGGATGCAGACGGTCTCCGGCGCCTCCTTCACTGCCTCGTCGTCCGCGTCGGTCTCGGCCTTCGGGTAGCGCAGGCCGGTCGACAGGACGTCCGTACGGCCGTCGCCGGCCTCGGAGCCGCGTACGATCTCGCGGCCGTGCACGGTGGTGGCGCGCAGCAGGACGCCGTAGTCGTTGTTGACGGCCCGGTCGGCGGCGATGCTCACCGAGGCGCGCAGCTCCTGGCCGGGGCGGACGTCGACGCGGTACCAGCGGTGTTCGCCGAAGGTCTCGCGGTCGCTGTAGAGGCCGGGCTTGAGCTGGGGGGCGTTCGCGCACTGCTTCGCGCCCTCGGTGGCCACCGGGTTGACGACGGGTTCGGCGGCCCGGTCGACGAGTTGCTTGACCCTGCTGGAGAGTTCGGCGGTGTGCTGCACGGAGGTGTACGTGCCGCCGGTGGCCTCGGCGATGCAGGTGAGCTGGGCGCGGATCTTGGCGTCCGGGACCAGGCCGAGGGTGTCGATGACCAGGTGGATGCCCTTGGCGGCGATGTCGCGCGCGACTTCGCACGGGTCGAGCGGGGCGCAGGTGTCCTCGCCGTCGGTGATGAGCACGATCCGCTTGGTGCCGTCTCCGCCGTCCAGGTCCTGGGCCGCGGCGAGCAGGGCGGGGCCGATCGGGGTCCAGCCGGTGGGGGCGAGGGTCGCGACGGCGGTCTTGGCCTCGGTGCGGTTCAGCGGCCCGACCGGGTACAGCTGCTTGGTGTCCTTGCAGCCGAGGGCTTTGTCGTCACCGGGGTAGGTGGCGCCCAAGGTGCGTATGCCGAGGCGCACTTCGTCGGGGACCGAGTCGATGACCTCGTTGAAGGCCTGCTTCGCGGCGGCCATCCGGGACTGGCCGTCGATGTCGTTCGCCCGCATGGATCCGCTGACGTCGAGGACGAGATCGACCTTCGGGGGTTCCTTCGCCGTCGGCCCGTCGGCGGCGGTGGCGCTCGCCGGGAGGAGCCCGACGGCCAGGGCGGCGAGCAGTCCGCACGCCCGGGCCGCAAGCCGTTTTCTTGTGATCATCGCCGGATCGTATTGAGGATCTTCCGGCATTCCAAAACGGGTCGTCAGCCGGGGTCTGCGGGTGGGGGACTACGGCTCGGTGCCCGGGGCGAAGGTGGTGGCGAGGTGGGCTGCCAGTGCCGCCGGGTCCGGTGGGGTGAGGCGGGCGGAGAGGTGGCCGTCCGGGCGGATCACGAAGGCCGTCGGTCCGTCCACGGCGTAGCGGCGGGCGAAGGCGCCTTCGGTGTCGCGGTACTCCGGCAGGCCGGTGGTGTCGGCCGGGGCATCGGGTCCGAGGATCGCGCAGGCTTCCATCCGGCCCGCCGAGGACTCCCGTGCCGTCCGCGCGAGTTCGCCGGTCCGCGGGTCGTCTCCGTAGACGAGCAGGACGTGTCCGCGGTCGCGCAGCAGGTCGTGGAGGCGCAGCGGGTGGGCGGCGATCGGGGCGGTGAGGCCGCCGCAGTCCGGTGCCCGGTCCCCCGGCCGCGGGCCCGGGCCCTCGCCGGGCGGGCCGACGATGGGGCTGCCCCGGTACGCGACGAGCAGTTGGGCCTCGCGCAGCATCACGGTCTCGGGGTCGTCCGGGTCGGCCTGGACGCCCGCTTCGGCGTGCCGCACGGTGCGGCCGACGACTTCCTCGCCGACGGGCCGGCGTTCGGTGTCGTAGGTCCGGAGCAGGCCGGGGTGGGCGCGGCCGTCGACCGCGAGGGCGAGTTTCCAGGCCAGGTTCCAGGCATCCTGGATGCCGGTGTTCATGCCCTGGGCGCCGGTGGGCGGGTGGATGTGCGCGGCGTCTCCGGCGACGAAGACCCGGCCGTCGGCGTACCGGTCCACGATGCGGTGGCTGATGCGGAACACCGAGGCCCAGCGGATGTTCGAGGCGGTGGCGGGCTGTGGTGAGAGCCGGTCCAGGACGGTCTGGATGTCGGGGAGTGCGGGGGCCCGGCCGGTCTGCAGCCCGTGGGCGACTCCGTCGGAGACGGCGTCGGCCTGCTGTGCGGTGGAGAGTTCGGGCGGGACCAGCATCGACGCGCGGTACCGGCCGGCGCCGGGCAGCGGGATGCACACCAGCACGTCGTCGACCGCGCCGGCGGCGTCGCGGTGCATCGAGCGGACGGCGTAGCCGTGGGGGAGGTCCCAGTCGACCTCCACGTCGGCGAGCATGTACTCCTCGGGGAAGGCGCCGCCCTCGTAGCTCAGTCCGAGCCCTTTGCGGACGATGCTGTGCGCGCCGTCGCAGCCCACCAGGAACCGGGCCCGTACCTCTTCCTCCGCGCCGGAGGGGGTGAGCAGCCGGCCGGTCACCCCGTCGGCGTCCTGGGCGAACGACACCAGCTCGGTGCCGCGCTCGACGGCGGTCCCGAAGCGGGCGAGGAACTCGTCGAGGATGCGCTCGGTCTCGTACTGCGGCAGCGCGGCGAAGCCGTAGGGGACCTCGGGCGGCAGGACGAAGTCGAGGCGGGGCAGTTCGACGCCGTTGGCGTACGCCAGTTGCCCGCGGATCGGGACGGCCGCTTCCATGGCGGCGCGGATCAGCCCCATGCGGTCCCAGAGCTCCAGGGTGCGCGGCTGGATGCCCACCGCCTTGGCGAACGGGAGCCGGGCGGGCAGCCGGTCGACGATCCGGCAGGAGACTCCGCGTCTGCGCAGCTCCACGGCGGCGGTCAGCCCGACCGGGCCCGCGCCCACGACCAGTACGTCTGTCGAGCGAGTGTGCGCCACTGGCGCCTCCCGGGGTGCGAGCCCCGTGCGGGGCGGTGCCCCTCCATGGTCGCCGCCCGCCGGGGCTCCGGCATCTCCGGTGTGCCGGCGAACCGGCCGGCGGGCGTGCCGGGCGCCCGCCCGTCCGGTCGTCCACTCGTCCGGTCGTCTCCGCGTCCGGTCGTCTACTCGACGACGAGCTCCACCTCGATGTTGCCGCGCGTGGCGCGGGAGTAGGGGCAGACCTCGTGCGCCTGCTTGACGAGCAGGGCGCCCGTCTCGCCGGCCAGGGACTCGGGGAGCTCGACGCGCAGGACCGCGGCCAGGCCGAAGCCGGCGCCGTCCTTGCCGATGGAGACCTCGGCGGTGACCGACACCTCGCTGGTGTCGACCTTGGCCTGGCGGCCGACCAGGCCCAGGGCGCTGGCGAAGCAGGCGGCGTAACCGGCGGCGAAGAGCTGCTCGGGGTTGGTGCCCTGTCCGTTGCCGCCGAGCGCCGGGGGCATGGCGAGGGCGAGGTCGAGCTGGCCGTCGGAGCTGACGGTGCGGCCCTCTCGGCCGTTGGCGGTGGCGACAGCGGTGTACAGCGCGTCCATCGGAGTTCCTCTCGCAGAAATGGTCCGTTGCGGCGGCCGGTGGTCGACCGCGCTCCATCATTAGAGCACGCAATTCAGTTGTGCACAATTCAATGCCTCGCAAGCGCTCCCCGGGTACACTGGCGCCCATGACCGAGGAGCCGACCGCATTCCACCCCGACCAGGACTTCCTGCGCCTGGACGGCCAGATCTGCTTCGCGCTGAACGCGGCCAGCCGCGCCTTCGGCGGTCTGTACCGCGTCGTCCTCAAGGACCTGGGCCTGACCTACCCGCAGTACCTGGTGATGCTGGTGCTCTGGGAGCACGGCGAGCTGCCCGTCAAGGAGATCGGACAGCACCTGCGCCTGGACTCCGGGACGCTGTCCCCGCTGCTCAAGCGGCTGGAGGCGGCCGGCCTGGTCCGCCGTGAGCGCAGCACCGAGGACGAGCGGTCCGTGCACGCCCACCTGACCGAGGAGGGGGCCGCGCTGCGGGCCCGCGCGGTGGAGGTCCCGCGGCGGATCGCGGCCGCGACCGGCTTCGAGCTGGCCGAGATCGTCGAGCTCCAGACCCGGCTGAGCCGCCTCACCGCCGCGCTCGACGCCGCCGTCCCGCAAGAGGCGTAAGAGGCGTAAGCGGGCGCGCCGCCGGACACTGGGTCCGGAGGCAGGAGGAACGCCCATGGACCCGGTGGCCGCGCTGGACCGGATCGCCTTCTTGCTGGAGCGCGCCCAGGAGCCCACCTACCGGGTACGGGCCTTCCGTACGGCCGCGGCCGCCGTCGGACGGATGGGCGAGCGCGAGACGGCCGAACGCGCGGCGGCCGGCTCCCTGGAAGCCGTCAAGGGCATCGGCCCCAAGACCGCCCAGGTGGTGCGGGAGGCGCTCGGCGGGGCGATCCCGGCCTACCTGCAGAAGCTGGAGGACGAGGTCGCCGCGCTCCCCCAGGGCCCGCCGGCCACCCCCGCGGCCACCGCCCTGCGGGCCGCGCTGCGCGGGGACTGCCACGTGCACTCGGACTGGTCCGACGGAGGCAGCCCGATCGAGGCGATGGGCCGGGCCGCGGCCGCGCTGGGACACGAGTACGCCGTGCTCACCGACCATTCGCCGCGCCTCACGGTGGCCCGGGGGCTCTCTCCCGAGCGGCTGCGCGAACAGTTGCTGGTGGTGGCGGAGCTCAATGAGGCCTGGGCGCCGTTCCGACTGCTGACCGGCATCGAGTGCGACATCCTCGACGACGGTTCGCTGGACCAGGAACCGGAGCTCCTCGACCGGCTCGACCTCGTCGTCGGCTCCGTCCATTCGAAGCTGCGGATGGACGCGCCCGCCATGACCCGGCGGATGCTGGCGGCCGTGCGCAACCCGCTGATGGACATACTGGGCCACTGCACGGGGCGGCTGGTGACCGGCCGGACCCGGCCCCCGTCCCGGTTCGACGCCGAGGCCGTCTTCGCGGCCTGCGCGGAGTCCGGTACCGCCGTGGAGATCAACAGCCGGCCCGAGCGGCTGGACCCGCCCCGGGACCTGCTGCGCCTCGCCGTGGCCGCCGGGACCTTCTTCGCGATCGACACCGACGCTCACGCCCCCGGCCAGCTGGACTGGCAGCTGCTCGGCTGCGAACGGGCCGCGGAGTGCGGGGTCCCGGCCGAGCGCGTGATCAACACCTGGCCGGCCGAAGGGCTCCGGGAGTGGACCCGTACCCGCGCTACGCCGGGCTGAGCCGGCCCACCAGCAGCAGCACATCGGCCCCGGCGACGGCCAGTACGGCCAGGAAGGGGAGCCGGCCCGCGGGGCGCCGGGCCGCGAGGAGCAGCACCGCCGCCGTCCCCGCCAGCAGGGCCCAGCCGTACGCCGTGACCCGCCCCGGCGGGCCCGCCACCAGGGCGACGGCCGAGCCGAGGACCAGGAGCGCGGCGAGCGCGGCCGCGCGCCGGGGCCCGAGCCGCTGGGGCAGGCCCGCCACCCCGGTGGCCAGGTCGTCGGCGATGTCCGGCAGTACGTTGGCGAAGTGCGCGCCCGCCCCCAGCAGGGCCGCCGCGGCCGTGAGCCACAGCGGCGGCCACGGCGCGCCGGGCAGACCGAGGGTGAAGAAGGCGGGCAGCAGGCCGAAGGCCAGGGCGTACGGGAGCCAGGACGCGGCCGTGCGCTTCAGCCACAGGTTGTAGCCCCAGGCGGCCGCCACCCCGACGAGGTGCACGGTCCCGGCGAGCAGCCCGCCGGCCAGGGAGAGCGGCACGCAGACCAGCAGGGCCAGGCCCGCCGCGCATGTCACGGCGGCGGGCCGCACCGTACCCGCGACCAGCGGTTTGTCGCGCCGGCCCACGGCCCGGTCGCGCCGCAGGTCGGCCCGGTCGTTGCTCCAGCCGACCGAGAGCTGGCCGGCGGCGACCGCGCCCACGGCGGCGGCCCCTCCGGCCGGGCCGTGCCCGGCGGCGGCCGCCAGCGCCACGGCGAAGAGGGTGACGGCCGCTGCGGGCAGCGGGTGGCAGGCCGCCAGCAGCCCCGCGGCCGCACCTCCGCGCGGGCGGCGTACGGGCGGGGCGGTGGTGGCGGGCGCGGCGTCGGCGGCGGTCGCGGCGGCGGAGGGCGCGGCGTCGGCGGCGGTCGCGGCGTCGGCTGCCGTGGTGGAGCCGGTCGCGCCGGCGGGGTCGGCCGGGCCGGTCGCCGTGGTTCGTGCGGGCACGGCGACACCGTATGCCGCGCCGCGCCCGGTTCTCCTGATTCATAACGATGTGTCAGTTGTTTCCTATGGTGAACGGATGACGCGTGTCCTGGCAGTGAGCAGCGTGTTCCCGCCCCATCGCCATCCGCAGGCCGAGATCACGGCCGCCCTGGCCCGCTTCCTGCCGCCGGGCTCCGACACCGCCCTGCTGCACCGGGTGCACTCCTCGGTCCGCGTGCGCACCCGCCACCTCGCGCTCCCGTTGGATCGGTACGGGCCCTCGAACGACTTCGGCACGACGAACGCCCTGTTCCTGGAAGCGGCCCTGGACCTCGGCGGCCGGGCCCTCGCGCTCGCCCTCGCCGAGGCCGGACTGGCGGCCCCGCAGATCGACCTCGTCATGTCGACCACCGTGACCGGGCTCGCCACGCCCTCGCTCGAGGCCCGCCTCGCCACACGCGCCGGCCTGCGTCCCGACGTACGGCGGGTGCCGCTCTTCGGCCTGGGCTGCGCGGCGGGTGCCGCCGGTGTCGGCCACCTCCACGACCACCTGACGGGCCGGCCCGGCCACGCGGCCCTGCTGCTGTCCACCGAACTCTGCTCGCTCACCTTGCAGTCCACGGACACCTCGATGGCGAACCTGGTGGCCGGGGCCCTGTTCGGCGACGGGGCGGGGGCGCTCGTCGCGGTGGGCCGCGAGCACCCGCTGCACGACACCGGCGCCGGGCCGTCGGTGGTGGCCGCGCGCAGCCGCCTCTACCCCGGCACCGAGCACCTGCTCGGCTGGGACATCGGCCACTGGGGGCTGCGCATGGTCCTCGGCCGCGAACTGCCGGACCTGGTCCGGCTGCACGTCGCCGAGGAGGTGGAGACCTTCCTCGCCGCACACGACCTCAAACCCTCGGACGTCGACGCGTGGATCTGCCATCCCGGCGGACCGAAGATCCTCGACGCGCTGGCCGAGGCCCTCGCCCTGCCCGAATCGGCCTTCGCGGCGAGCCACCGCTCGCTGGCCGCCGTCGGCAACCTCTCCTCGGCGTCGGTCCTGCACATCCTGGGCGGCATCCAGAGCGCGGGGCCGCCGCCGCCCGGTTCGGTCGGGCTGATGCTGGCCTTCGGACCGGGCTTCGCCTCCGAACTCGTCCTGCTCCGCTGGTGACCACCGCGGTGGCTCCCCCGACTCCCCCCTGGCTGGTGACTCCATGGCCCTCACTCCGTCCATGACCTGGTACCTGCTGCTGATCGGCCTCGTCGCGGCCGAGCGGCTCGCCGAACTGGCCACGGCCCGCCGCCATGCGGCGTGGAGCCTGGCCCGGGGCGGCCGCGAGTACGGCCGCGGCCACTACCCCGTGATGGTCGCCCTGCACACCGCGCTGCTGGTGGGCTGCGTCGTCGAACCCTGGGCCGCCGGGCGTCCGTTCCTGCCCGCGCTCGGCTGGTCGGCGCTCGGCCTGGTCCTCGCGGCGCAAGCCCTGCGCTGGTGGTGCATCGCGACCCTCGGACCGCGCTGGAACACCCGGGTGCTGGTCGTACCCGGACTGCCGCTGGTGGCGGCCGGACCCTACCGGTGGATGCGCCACCCCAACTACGTGGCGGTGGTCATCGAAGGGCTCGCGCTGCCGCTCGTACACAGCGCCTGGGTGACCGCCCTGGGCTTCACCGCGCTCAACCTGCTGCTCCTGCGCGTGCGGATCGGCTGCGAGGACGCCGCGCTGACGGACGGCGGACGGCTGCGCGCCCCCGCCTCCGTGCCGACGGCCGGCTCCCCCTCGTGATCGACCTGCTGATCGCCGGCGGCGGCCCGGCGGGCCTGGCGACGGCCATCCACGGCACGCTGGCGGGCCTCGAGGTCGTGGTGGTCGAACCGCGGCCCACGCCCGTGGACAAGGCCTGCGGCGAGGGCCTGATGCCGGGGGCGGTCTCCCGGCTGCGGGAGCTGGGCCTGGACGTGGCCGGGCAGCCGTTCCACGGCATCCGCTACGTGGACGGCGTGAGCGGGCGCCACGCGGACGGGCTGTTCCGCGCCGGTCCCGGTCTGGGCGTCCGGCGGACCGTACTCCAGGCCGCGCTCGCCGAACGGGCCGCGCAGTTGGGCGTACGGGTGGTCCGAAGCCGCGTCGAAACGGTCAGCCAGGGCGGTGACCACGTCAACGCGGCCGGTCTCACGGCCCGTTACCTCGTCGCCGCCGACGGCCTGCACTCCCCCGTCCGGCGCGCGCTCGGCCTGTCCGCGCCGCCCGTGCCCGGCCGGCCCGCACGCTACGGGCTGCGCCGCCACTACACCGTCGCGCCGTGGAGCGACCTCGTCGAGGTGCACTGGGCGGCGCACTGCGAGGCGTACGTCACCCCGCTCGCCCCCGACCGGATCGGCGTGGCCGTCCTGACCACGGAGCAGGCCCCCTTCGACGCCCAGCTCGCCCGGTTCCCACTGCTGGCCGCACGGCTGCCCGCCTCCCCCGGGGCGCCGGTGCGCGGGGCCGGGCCGCTGCGCCAGGGGGCCCGCGTACGGGTGGCGGGGCGCGTGCTGTTCGTCGGGGACGCGGCCGGGTACGTGGACGCGCTGACCGGCGAGGGCCTGACCCTGGCCGTGACGGCCGCGGGCGAACTGGTGCGCTGCGTACGGGCGGGGCGGCCGCAGGCGTACGAACAGGCCTGGCGGGAGCTGTCGCGCAGCTACCGCACACTCACCGAGTCCCTCCTCTGGGCGCGCCACCGGCCCCCGCTCGCCCGGCGGATCGTCCCACTGGCGGCGCGGCTCCCGCGCGTGTTCACCCGGGCGGTGAACCTCCTGGCGTGAGCGTCCCGGCGCGTGCTTTCCGGCGCGAGGCTCCCGCGTGAGGGTCCCGATGTGGAGCTCCCTGCGCGGGCTTCCGGCGTGGGACTTCCGATGTGGGCTTCCGGCGTGGGACTTCCGGTGTGGGCTTCCGGTGTGGGCTTCCGGCGTGGGACTTCCGGTGTGGGACTTCCGGTGTGGCGCGCCGGACATGGAGCGGCACCCCGTGCCGGGTACGCACGGGGTGCCGCTCGTTCACCGCCGGATCAGGCCGCGCTCTCCCCCGGGTTCCTCAGCGCCACTCCCGCGAGGACGGCGCCGGCCGCCGCGCTGAGCATCACGACGCTGCCCGCCCAGGCGACGGACCCGCCGACCGCCCCGGCCAGGGGGTCGAAGGCCGCCGCTCCCCCGGACACGTGCAGTGCGACGACGCCGAGGGCCGTGACCGCCGCCGCCCGCCACACCAGCGTCGTGTCCCGCACCGCCAGCAGCGCCCCGAAGCCGATGCACAGCACCGTGACGAGGAGCGGCAGGAAGTCCAGCGGAGCCGCCGACGACAGCGCCGCCAGATCCATGGGCAGGTGCGGGACGCCGGTGACCAGCAGGGCGATCGCCACCGGCCAGCGCAGCATGTGACGCAGCACCGGCGGACCCGAGCGGGCCGGTTCGGGGCGGGCCGGTTCGGAGCCGGGTCCGGTGTGCCGGCGCGGCTGCTCGTACGGGGCGTCGTACAGCTCCCGGTACGGCGGCTCGTACGGCTCCTCCTCGTACGGCTCGTCCTCGGGCCCGGGCGGCCCCGCCGGTTCGGCCCGCTGCTCCCCGGACTCGTCGAGCACCCCGGACCGCGCGGGCCGCTCGGCCTGGTCGGACGGGGCGGACCGGGCCGGGTCCTCGGTCCCGAGGATGGTCACCAGCAGGGCCACGTCCTCGATCGGCCGGCCGACGGCGGCGGCGCGCAGCGTGATGTCCGCCGCGTCGACCTCGTGCGGGGGCTCGCCCAGCAGGGCGACCATCTGCCGCACCTCGTGCACGGGACGGGTCACGGCGGCCGTGCGCAGCGCCTCGTGTCCGGGGTTGGGCAGCTGGCCGGTGTCCTTGAGCAGGCTCACCAAGGCGGTGACCTCCTCCAGGGGGCGGCAGGTGGCCGCCGTGTCCAGCAGGGTTCGCACGGGCTCGGGGCCCGGCGCCGGTGCGTCCGGAGGGGTGGTGTCGGGGATCCCGTGGCGGTCTTCTCGGTCCGTCGCCGCGAGGGTGATGGGGTCATTCATGGAAAGCTCCGTTCGCCGACACGCGGGTCTACACATCGCGCGCCGGTCATCGTGCGTCATGGGAAGCGCACGCTTTGTTACATTGACTGTCAGATCCGCTCACTGCGCCATTCGGGGCGGGCAAACGGGGGTCGCCGGGCGCGCTGCCGCGTCCCTGGGGAAAGGCTCGACGCGTGCCCGATGTGCGGAGGTTGTGGCGCCGGTGCGCACGGCCGCTGACGCTCACGCTGCCGGCGGTGCTGCTGCTGGCGGCCGCGTCACCGGGGCCGGAACGGCCCTCGGCCGGACGGCCGGTCGTGGAGCAGCGGATCGTGGAGCGGCCCGTCGTGGAGCGGACGGTCGTGGAGCGGCCCGTCGTGGAACGGCCCGTCGTGGACACCGACCGGGGGCCGGTGCGCGGACTGGACCACGGTGCCCACCGCACCTTCGAGGGCATCCCGTACGCCGCCGCCCCGACCGGCGCGCTGCGCTGGCGGCTTCCGGAGCCGGCGCCCCGGTGGGCGGGCGTCCGCGACGCGGGCGCCCCCGGGCCGCGCTGTGTCCAGCTGCCCGCGTTGGGGCCGGGCGGGCCGAGCGGTTCCGAGGACTGCCTGTACGCGAACGTGACCGTGCCCTCGGCCGCCCCCGCCCGGGGCGGGACGGGACGGCCCGTCATGGTCTGGTTCCACGGCGGGGGCTTCGTCAACGGCGCGGGTGACCTGTACCGGCCCGAGCGGCTCGCCGTGCGGGGCGACGTGGTGGTCGTGACCGTGAACTACCGGCTGGGCGTCTTCGGCCTGTTCGGCCATCCGGAGCTCGGCGGGGCTCCCGGCTTCGCCCTCGCCGACCAGCAGGCGGCGCTGCGCTGGGTACGCGCGAACGCGGGCCGGTTCGGCGGCGACCCGGGCAACGTCACGGTGTTCGGCGAGTCGGCGGGCGCCCTCAGCGTCTGCGCGCACCTCACCTCCCCCGGCTCGGCCGGGCTGTTCCACCGGGCGATCGTGCAGAGCGGATCGTGCTCGACCTCGATGCCGCCCTGGTCGCTGCTTCCCACGCTCGGCGCGTACGAGCCCTTCGGGCCGGAGCGGACCACGGTGTCGGACGGGGTCCTGGCGGCGGCCCGGCTCGGCTGCGAGGGGCCCGACGGGGTCCTGGACTGCCTGCGCCGCATCGACGTCCGCGAGCTGGCGACCCCGGAGCTGATGCAGACCTTCTCCAAGGTCCCCTACGGCGGCGCCCTCCTGCCCGTGGAGCCCCGACGGGCCCTGGAGAGCGGGCGGTTCCACCGGGTGCCGGTCATGCAGGGCAGTACGCGGGACGAGATGCGGATCTTCCTCGGAGCGACCCTGGCGGCGTACCCGATCGCCGACGAGGCCGCCTACCGGGCCCGGCTGGAACGGTCGTTCGGGGCCTCGACGGCCCGCGCCGTCGAAACGGCCTATCCGGTCACGGCCTATCCGACGCCCGCGCTGGCCTGGGCGACCGTGCTGTCCGACGCCTCGTTCACCTGCCCGACGCTGCGGGACGGCGACGCGCTGGCCCGGCACGTGCCGACGTACGGCTACCGGTTCTCCGACCGCGCGGCGCCCAACTTCACCGGGCTGCCGGACGTGCCGGGGCTGCCGTACGGGGCCTCGCACGGCTTCGAGCTGCCGTACCTCTTCGAACTGGCGCCGCTGAAGGCCCCGCAGCGGGCCCTGGCGGACCGGATGGCCGACTACTGGACCGCCTTCGCCCGCACCGGCGCCCCCGGCGCACCGGATGCCCCGCCCTGGCCGCGCTTCCGCCCCCGGACCCCCTCCGTCCTGTCCCTGGCCCCGGGCCCGTCCGGCATCGGCCCGATCGACGCCCGCACCGAACACCACTGCGCCCTGTGGGACACCCACGGCCCGGCAGCCCCCGCCCCGCCCCGCTGACCTGCCCGCTGACCCGCCCGCTGACCCGCCCGGTCCGGCGCGCGGGTCAGGCGTCCGGGGCGGGGGCCCAGGAGGCGGACACCAGGGAGCGTTCCGCTGCTGCCAGGTGGGTGGCCGCGGACAGCCAGGCGTGGGCGTAGCCCTCAGCGGAGGGATCGGCGAGGCGGCCGAAGCCGTCGCGGGGGCGGCGGTCGGCCTCGGCGGCGAGGGCGGCGGCCAGTTCGGCCGCGCCGGTGAGCCCGGCCCGGCGCAGCGGGCCGTACGCGGCCAGGGGTTCGGCGCCCCGGGCCGCCTCGGCCACGGCGCGGCGGCCGCCCGCGACCCCGGTCTCCAGGAGGCGGCGTACGCGCCACAGCGGGGAGTCGGCCAGCGGGTCCGGGCCGGTGGGGGCCGGCTCGGGAGCGGGCTCGGCGGCGGCACCCGGCGGGAAGTGGACGCCCTGGAGGCGGTCGTAGCCGAGGTCCGCCCGGCCCAGCCACTCCTCGGGCAGCCGCAGGGTGTACTCCGCGCCGGGCACCGGGCCGACGGCGAGCGGGCTCAGGGTGGCGGCCCGGTCCAGGTCGGGGCGGCCCAGGACGCGCAGCCGCAGACCGGGGTACGAGCCGAGGCGGCGCAGGTTCGCCGTGCGCGCCAGCTCGGGGTGGGGGTGGGCGGGCCGAAGCCGCAGCAGGGGCGCGCCCGGCCGCAGCTCACGCACCAGGAGGTGCTCCCCGGCCGCGCCGACGACGGCGACCTCGCAGCCGAGCAGGGCCGGTTCGGCGTCCTCGGGGTCCGCGGGCCGGTCGGCGAGCGCCTCGGCGGCGGGCCGCGCGAAGAGCGCCGCGGCGGGCTCGTCCGTCCACGGGATGCCGCGCAGCGGGGTCGCCTTGACCCCGCGCCCGGCCCCGAGCCGGCCTTCCGGGGAGACGGTCGCGCCGACGATGCGCAGGCCGCCGCGGGCCAGTCCGGCGTGGTCGAGTACGGCCCCGCCGAGCGCGACGGAGGCCGTCCCCGCGCCGCGGGCCCGGGCCAGTCCGCCGGGGCGCACGTCGGAGAGCGAGTACGCGGCGCCGTCGGGGGCCAGCAGGTGCGTGACCACGCCCCCGTAGCCGGTGGCCGAGAGCACCGGCTCCCGGCACAGGCCGTACACCTGGAGGCTGCCGCCGGGTGCGTAGGCGCGGCGGGCGGTGCCGGTCAGGGCGGGATCGGCGCGGTCGGCGGCCAGCAGGGCGGCGGTGCGCAGGAGTTCGCGGAAGGCCTCGGTGAGCGCACCGAGCCGCTGCCCGGCCTGCTGCCCGCGGGCGGCGCGCAGGCCCCGTACGACGCGCAGCGCGGCCGCCTCGGCGCGTGGCAGCCCGGCGAGGCGGGCGGTGTGCGCGGCGCGCAGCAACTCGGCCTGGACGACGGCCCCTCCGGCGGTGACCCCGGCGGCAAGCGCCTCGGCGGCGACCCGCCACAGCCCGACCGCGGCCCGCCGCTGCGCCTCGGTGAGCGAGGCGCCGGTCGCGGATCGCCCGGCGGGCACGGCACCCCCGCCCGACGCCCCGCCCGACCCCGCCTCGTGGGCCCCTCGCCCCGCCCCCGAAACCGAGCCCGCCCCGACGCCCTGGCCCGACCCAGCGGCCAGGGCCGAACCCGAGGCCGAGAGCTGGCCCGAGGCTGAGGGCGAGCCCAGGGCCGAGCTTGGGCCGGAGCCCTGACCCAACCCCGGGTCCGAGCTTGGGCCGGAGCCCTGACCCGACCCCGGGGCCAGAGCCAAGGCCGGCTCCAGGGCCGGGACGTGGCCCGAACCCGGGGCCGAGGCCTGGCCCGAGATCGGGACCGCGTACGGGTCCGAGCCCGGTGCCGAGGGCTGGCCCGGGACCGGGGCCGGGGCCGGGCCCGAGGCCTGGTCCGAAGCCGGGGCCGGATCCGGGCCCGAGGCCGGGCCCGAAGCCGGGGCCGGATCCGGGCCCGAGGCCGGGCCCGAGGCCGGGCCCGAGGCCGGGTCCGGGGCCTGGCCCGAGGCCGGGTCCGGATCCGGGCCCGGGGCCGG